>NZ_JBFRVM010000126.1:0-7257 GCF_041475145.1 Vibrio sp. 10N.222.49.A3 | reverse complement strand
CACGTCTGAACTTGAAACCCTGGGTAATTTCCTGCAAGGCACAGAGTCTGCTTCCCTGGTCTCTAAAGACATCAAAAAGACGGCCATCTCCATTAAGTCGGTGCTCGCCACCTACATTAAGAGCCTACGCTTTTTAGATGGCTTGGATGATAAAGACGCGAAAGGAGAGCCCAAACGCAAACCGTTTTCCATCACCGATTGGGTACAAGATGATAAACAAAAAGGCTTTTTGTTCTTATCGAGTAACGCGCAGCAACACGCTTCACTGCGTCCTTTAATTTCAACTTGGCTTGCCATTGCCTCTAACGCTATTTTGGGACTCAAAGCCGATGAAGACCGCCGTATCTGGGTGATTATGGATGAGATGCCTAGTCTGCATAAACTGCCTGAGCTGGATAACATCATTTCAGAAGTGCGTAAGTTTGGGGGCTGTTATGTGATTGGTCTCCAGTCTTATGCGCAGCTCGTGAAAACCTACGGAAAAAATACCGCGGACGTTATTTTTGATTTACTCAACTCTCGCTTTTACTTTCGCGCCCCATCAGCGCAGATGGCGCAAATCTCATCCAAAGATTTGGGTGAGCAAGAGGTGGACGTCTCAAGAGAGAACATTTCTTACGGTGCAAATGCGTTGCGTGATGGGGTATCGATTGGTCACCAAACCGTCACCCGCCCTGTTGTCTCTAGCAGTGAAATCCAAGCCATGGATGATTTACAATGTTACCTTCGCGTACCAGGAAGCAGCTTTATCACTCAATTAGAGTTGCACTTTGATAAGATGCGAGATGTGACACCAGCCTTTATCAAACGTGAACACACCCTATCTCCAGCGATGATTAAAGCATACCAAGAAGCCGTTTACTGTGAGTGTGTTGCTCCAGGGCTTTTCCTTAGTGAAGAAGAGCGTAATGCTCTCTCAACCCGCCAATCAGAGCAATTTGACACTGCAGAAGAGATGAAGCTCGAGACAGCCCAAATCAAAGAAGCCACGCAAAGCAAAACAGTCAAAAATCTTGTCAATGATGATGCAGAAAATCTCAAATCAGACGGTCACTATCAAAAGCGCGCTCAACAAGATCTCGAAGAGTCGGCGATATCTCAAGATATCGGGATGGACGATATATCTGAATGATGAAAGGGAAAATAGCTAAATATTACCATGAGATGATAGAAGAGCAATTTATATAAATAATGAATAATTTAATATATAAGATTATTTTTAAGGAGTCTAAATAGGGGTAATTATATTTTCTATAAATCATAAACCACCTTAAATCTAACCTCAGTCAGAGTACAGGGTAAATTATAGAGAGGTCTTTATATGGAAAAGCAAAGAGAACGACGTCAATGGGGAACTTGGATAAAGAGTGTTTTCATCTTTTTTATCGGAGGGTTAATTTTTAGTTCACAAACCTATGCCCAAGGGAAAAAAACCTACACTTGGTTTATCAATAAGCCAAATAATGCAACCTCGTCAGTTCCTTCCTTGAAGGATCTAACTGTAAATGACATCTTGAGTGATGAAGATTACTTGAGTAAAAATACGAAAGAAAGACAGACTGGTATTCTCGTTGATGGGGTTATTCAACCTTGGGTTTATCATTGGGCTAGAATAGAAGATCGTCTAGATCCAGATACTGCCTTAAACAAGCTAAATCATCGTTATACCGCCCTAGTCCGTCCTAGGGCTACATTAGAAAGAATTCCTGACGCTATCACTAGCCCTGACCGTGTTCGATTTGATTATTGGGATTATCTTGAAGGAATGGTCTTTTGGGGAGGAAGCTCTCAAGAAGGCACAATTTTAGCCCCTGACCCTCAATGGATTGAAGAAGCTCATGTGAAAGGAGTCAAGATTTATGGCAGCGTCTTTTTGCCTAGTCTCTCCCATGGAGGAAATTTTCAAGATTGTCGAGATTTAGGGACAGTCAGTTTGATGACAAAGCTCATTGAATTGGCTGACGGACTGAATTTTGAAGGATGGTTTTTAAATGTTGAAAGTTTTTCTGGGGAGCAACAGCGAGAAACCTGTATTAATCAAATTGATTCAGCGCTAAGTGACAGTAGGATTACTACATTACAACAAGAAAAAAATATAGAATTTATAAAATATATTGGTTCAGAGGGCTATAGTGGTTGGATATCAGACGCCGATATTACTCCAAATGGCTTTATAGAACCAAGAATGAAAGCATCTCCTCATAGTAATGAAGTCGATTATTATCTCATTAGTGAATATGGTGCAGAAGCTTTAAACGAGATCAGAAATCCTGCTAAGTTCAATTCAAATAAGCAATATCTTATGTTTCCCAATGCTTCTTATTGGGGGCAGTTAGATCAGACAACTAAGTATACTATAGAAGTAGGTGCCCGAAACAATGCGGAACAAGTCGCCAAGCAATATTGGGAAGGAATGTTGGGTAACGATGAGCGTAAAGAATCAGAGGAGTATAATTGGAATGGTGTTTCTCAATATACTAAGAAGCGGAGTACAGATGCCCAGCTAGAACGTTTTCCTGTTCTTGCCTATCAGGATATTAATTTTCAAGGATCCTTGACCCATCTTAATTACGGAAGGTCTTCTGCTGAAGAGATAAATGCTATAGGAGAGATTTCGTCGATTAAGGTAGGGCCAAAAAGTTACGTTCGCTTATGTAAAAGTACTGATTATTCAAATTGTTTGACTGTATGGGGGCTGGATCTTGATTTTGTGGGCGAAGAAATGAACGATTCTATTGTCCATCTTGAGGTTGGTCCGCTTGAACTATACCCAGAAAATGTTGTTTTCTATACTGATCAGTACTTTCAAGGCCAAAAGTTGACTCTTGATCGAACTAACGCATTCTACGATACAACTGACATTTACGACAGGGCATTCTATCGATCAATTTCATCTTTGGTTGTGCCTCCAGGGAAAAAAGTACTCCTTTGTAATACAAGGACGGAAGACAGTTGTCAATTTCCCTATACTGGTACGGTAAAACTCGTAGCTGCCTCTGACAATGACGTCACACGTGGGGTTAAGATAATTGACCAACCGCAATTAACTTTAGCGACACTCTTTGCTCATCGAGACCAACAGCCTCCATTGTTTGAAATGCTCCAGCTTAACCATGTTTACAATGCTTCAGAGCTAGGGGATGTAGGTATTACTAGTTCTTCTCTTAGGTTGCACGATAAACAATATCAAGTGAAAGCTTGCCTTCAATCTAACCTAGGGGGCACATGTGATATCTACTATGCTGATAGTAATTATTTTGGTGATTTAAGAAATGACTCTTATCGCTCTTTTGTTATTGAAAAGCGTGATTTGAATAATGTTATAGGCCTCGCTTACATGGACCTTCAGTTACATGGACCTCAATATCCTTTGCTGACAGGGACGAATGAGAACTTCCCTGATATTTTTAGGGGAGGGATCTCTTCAATAAAGCTGCTCCTACCCGGCTATGAGTTTTCTTATTGCCTTACCGATAATCAACAAAATTTGGAATGTACTGGTTATAGGAGCAATGATTCTCTTGGTTTATCATCTGATTATGATGATAACAGAACCTTATCTATACGTATTCGTGAATAATTTTTTTAGGGTCAAGAAGGACTTTAAATTGAAATTTAAGGGATCCCAATAAGGTTAGCAATTTCGCCTTATATCCTCGCTCGATCGGGCGGGGATATAAGGCGTCAGTCGCGATAGCGGCTTAATCTGGTGTTAGGTGTTATTGGCTTTCTACATATGCTTTAAGAGTTTCTATTGTTGCCCCTCCTGCTGTACAAGCAAAGTAATATCGCGACCATAAGCAGCGCTTTTGCTTTGCCTTGTTAGGTGGGTATCCTGCAATCTAAGCATTCTTGATGATATGGATTTGAGGTTATTCACCATCACGCTAATTGACAACTTTGGCGGATATGATAACAAGACTAATAGGGAAAATTTGCAGAATGGAACGATCAAAAACACTGCATTTTAATAACTTAAATTTCCAACGCTAGTACTACTTGGAGAGCCTCACCCACTCTTGCCTCACGTTGTTTCCCTCAATGGAGAGCACCAATGAAACCAAGATTCCGACACAAACGTCAACACAGTGCGCGATTAAAAAACTAAAACACCCACCATGATATGTCCCCTGAAAAACAACCCGAATCACTCTTTGTTCTCGATATGCTCGACGGCAACGACTGGTGACCCCTTGTACTCACTAATCCAGCTTACGCAACATAGAGGTTACACCCTAGAGCCTTATCATCACGATTAATCACTCAACCCCCGTCCCAAGCCTTGCCATTGCAAGGCTTTTTTACGTTCATTTATCAAGGAATTACCATGTCAAGTAAGACCATCTTGAATTCTGACCATTTACCGATATTAAAAAAACAATTACACACTATTCTCAATCAACTTACCGATGCTGAAATTATTTCAAACAGCCCAATTAAAAAAAACACATGGTTATCGATTTGTGCTCAAGCGATAGGTTATAGCGACTGGGACGACTTAAAAGCGCAGACAGTAACGCACCACGTCTCAGCCCATAACATTGTATTTAACCAAGTGTCCATTATCCCTTTTATTCAGAGCGTGAGGGTAAGTCTAGGAGAGCACATCGACAACATTGAAGGATTTGCCTGTGTCATTCTAAGGAACTTAACTCCCGAAGAGCGAAACGCCATGAACGGCAAGGAAGGTGATCTTCCACCCTTACCCAAAGCCCCGACGTCCTATACATTAGAACTAGGTCCCAATACTGTTTATGCTTCCGACCTTTTAGATTGGCTCTGGCCTACCACCAAAAATCACCAAGTGGCCCCTATAAATAATCACTATTTAGAGCACGTGAAAGAAAAGCGAATTAACTTGAGTAAGCCACAAGTAAAAAAGCGCTCATTAGATGTTTACCCGCGCTCTGGCATGTTAGTAAGGGACATCTTAGGACAACTGGTTTCAGAGGGGTATCTAGAATTCAACGACACGCAAACATGCGTATCTTTTACACAAAAAGGTTTCAATTATTTAAATGGAAAAATGACCAACGAATATGACTCTGAATGGAAAGGATGGTTTAAGGCGTTTGTAGCTCATATCAAAAAAATCCCATACCGATACATCAAAATAGATTGGACACCCTATATCTATTTATATTCACGTGGAATGTCCCCCATTGAGGCGGCAAAAAATCTTGAATGGTCAGAATGCTACACTCAAGCGCACTCTGAGATCCGCTCCGCTCTTAAACACCAACTCAACATCAACTTACCTCTGTATCCCAAAGAACGATACCTGCAATTTACGCCCAGAATATTTCTGACACCTGAGCTTACCAGCAACAAGGTAACAGACATTCATTTTGAATTTATAGGACCCGACTGGGCTAAACCAAACGGCAATCCAAAAACAAAGCGCTTTTGGCCAAACAAACGCTACGTGTCTGTTTATTTAGATACCTCCCCCAAAAGTCGAGGTTGGTATGCCGTCATTCCCGATGAGGTTGATTGCTTTCAAGTGAGCTACAAATGGACAAGCCGGTCCCATTCTTTTTCAAGCGTCACCCATCATATGACTTACCAGTTAGAGCCAAATATAGAGTGTGCTCAAGATTGGCTGTATGGCAATGAGTGCATGAAGCATTCTGATTCTTCGAAACCAGCAATGGCCGCCGATGAATATAGCTTTAACCGTCTAGAATGCCTGACTCATGGCAAGCATTTAACCAAGGAAGAAATAATAGCGTTAGACCGATTTAAAGCGGGCATTACGTCCATTCACATTGATGAAAATGGCGTCACCATTCACGAAGAAAGAACGTTAACCGCTAGCAATTCATTTGCTTGTGTTGGGATCATTTTGTAACCGCAGTAACAGCACCCACCACTCAATTCATCGCCATCATTGGTGATTGGCATTACACAAGGGAACACCGTCATGCTTTCTATCAGCCCTCTTAAATCCGCTTCTGGCGCTGCAAAGTACTACCTAAGCGAAGAAACCCCCAAAGACCTACCTGACGTCTCTTTAGAAAAAAACGCGGGCGATAACTATTACCTCAAGGAAAAAGACCAAGAAGAAAACACCTTCTGGCATGGCAAGCTGGCCATCGAAGCGGGACTGGCTGGCAAACCCGTAGAGCAAGCCACCTTAGAATCGGTCCTCTCAGGCAGTCTTGGTGATGAAACTATTAAAGGGAAAAGGGGGAAACACAAATCAGGCTTCGACCTGACGTTTTCTGCGCCTAAATCCATCAGTGTTCTCGCGCTTATTGGCGGGGACACCCGCCTAATAGAAGCGCATAACAACGCAGTGAAGTTCGCCTTAACAGAGCTTGAAAAAGACGTTGCACAAGTCAAAGTCACTCATAAGAAAGGCGTTCAAGAATACGAAAATACGGATTCGATGATATTTGCGGTCGTGCGCCACAAGACCAGCCGTGAAAACGACATGCAAGTGCACTCGCACGCTCTCGCAGCTAACATGACTCGAGACCAAGAAGGGGATTTACGCGCTTTATCAACCAGCTTAAAACAAAAAGGGGGCGTCATTAACGGCACAGGCGAGCGCATCTACAACTTCCAAAAATACTACGGTATCTTGTACCAGAGCCAATTAGCTAAGGAGGCAGAAACCCTCGGTTATTCCACGCGAGGCGTCGGCAACGGTCAGTTCGAAATCAGCGGTGTCCCTCAGCCTATTCTTGATGCATCGTCCACTCGCAAACAGCAAATTGATCAACGCACACTCGATTTAGGCTTTGACTCTCGCGCCGCGCGAGATGTCGCGACCCTCGACACTCGTAAAAGCAAAACCCACCAGAGTAACGACAACCTCAACAAACAGTGGCAAAGCACCGTAAAAGAGCAAGGGTATGAACCCGCAGAGCTTGTCACCATGGCGCAACAAGTAAAAGAAGCGCAAAACACCCCACCACTTGGTGAAACCAAAGCCGCCATCAGCAGAGCCATTGACCATCTAGGGCAATACAGCACCGCGTTACACCTTGAAAAAATCATTGAACTCACCGCCTCAGAGTTCACCAAAGGCGGCGTGCAACTCAACGCCCTTGATATCAAAAAAGTCGCGGATGAAATGATTAAGCAGGGCGACTTGATAGGACTCAGTCACAAAGGGCAATACACCACCAAAGGCTTAATTGATAACGAACAAGCGCTTATCGACAGCACCCAAGGTCGTGCGCATCACATGCGCACCCACGTTGAATCCAGCACGCTCAACAAGCTCGCTATCTCTGAAAACCAGCAGCG
>NZ_JBFRVM010000125.1:2918-3107 GCF_041475145.1 Vibrio sp. 10N.222.49.A3 | reverse complement strand
GCGTATCAAAAAGCGATTTACTTTGAGTGTGTCGCCCCAGGTATGCTCCTCAACGAAGAAGAGCGTAACGCACTCACAGAAATCCAAGCCAAGCAATTTGAAACGCCGGAAGAGATGAAGCTGGAAACCGACCAAATCCAACAAGCACAACGAAGTGAGACAGTCAAAGCGTTAGCCAGCAAGGAGTCG
>NZ_JBFRVM010000125.1:1892-2085 GCF_041475145.1 Vibrio sp. 10N.222.49.A3 | reverse complement strand
ATTAATCTTCGAGACCTTGGTCGTCTCACTCTTATTTTTTGCACTTTGTCTTATGCAGATCACCGAGAGTCAATTTCAGTGGACGCAACTTTTCATCGCGTCCACTGGCTTTTTATCACTGTATGGTTTGAAGCGCATCGTGGTTTTTTTGTTAAAAAACGCCCCAACACTCCTCACTACATCGTACTCACCT
>NZ_JBFRVM010000125.1:0-1021 GCF_041475145.1 Vibrio sp. 10N.222.49.A3 | reverse complement strand
GCCTCATCATCTCGAATAATCACTCAACCACTCTTCCAAGCCTTGCAATGGCAAGGCTTTTTTACGTTCATTCATCAAGGAATTACCATGTCAAATAAGACCCTCTTTAATTCTGACCATCTACCGATATTAAAGAAACAATTACACACTATATTCGATCAACTTACCTTCGCTGAAATCATTCAGGGCAACGCCACCGAAAAAAACACATGGTTATCGATTTGCGCTCAAGCGGTAGGTTATGGCGACTGGGACGACTTAAAAGCGCAAGCAGTCACGCACCACGAGCCAACCCACAACATTCTATTTAACCAAGCATCCATCATTCCTTTCATCCAAAGTGTCAGAGTCAGCTTGGGGGAGCACATCGACAATATTGAAGGCTTTACCCATGTCATACTAAGAAACTTAACTACCGAAGAGTTAAACGCCATGAATGGCAATAAAGAAGAGCTTCCCCCCCTACCCAAAGCGCCAACGTCCTATACGTTAGAATTAGGACCGAATACGGCCTATGCCCGCGACCTTTTAGATTGGCTGTGGCCAAGAACAAAAAATTACCAAGTAGACCCTATCAACACTCAGTATCTAGCGCACATGAAAGAAAAGCGAATGAGCTTGAGCAAGTCTCAAGCAAAAGAGCGCGCTTTGGATGTTTACCCACACTCTGGCATGCTAATCAGAGACATCTTAGAGCAACTGATTTCAGAAAATTACCTAGAACTCAACGATGATCAAAGGTGCGTCACTTTTACTCGCAAAGGTCTTAATTATCTCAACGGAAAAATGACCCACGAATATGACGACCAATGGAAAGAATGGTTTAAGGCATTTGCAGCGCATCTCAAAAAAATCCCATACCGATACATCAAGATAGATTGGACACCCTATATCGATTTATATGCCCGGGGCATGTCACCCATTGAGGCGGCAAAAAGTCTTGAATGGTCAGAATGCTACACTCAAGCACACTCAGAGATCCAATCGGCCATTAAACACCAACTCGACATCCATCTGCCTC
>NZ_JBFRVM010000124.1:0-3913 GCF_041475145.1 Vibrio sp. 10N.222.49.A3 | reverse complement strand
CGTTTGTAAGAAAAACTTGAGAATAGATAAAAGAAAACCGCCCGAAGGCGGTTAACTATAAACTAAAGTACCACAATACCCCTTCGATATAAAAAGCAGCTATTGCAATAGTACCCTGCACCCCAGTCACGATGGCTAATGAAGCGTAATAAAAATACTTAGACCACCTGGTGTGAGAGTTAATTAAGTCTTGTACATCTTGGGTTGATATATGGTTGTGAAGTTTTTTTGACCAACTATTAAGAGCTTGCTCTGCAACTTTGAGCTCAGAGCTAGCGTTGAGCCATCGAATAATAAAGCTAAAAATCAGATATAAAGCAATGATTTTGAACAATATATGACTTTCTTTTGAATGTAGAAGCTCACCTAAAACGATCGCTTTTGACATTGTTCCGACAGTAAATACAAAAGCAATAGCCATGAGTGACTTGAGTAACTCTCCCGATAGAGACGCTGCTTTTTCTGCAAACTTATCCGTAACTGTTTTTATGTCAGAATAAATGTCTTTTAATTCTTTCCTATAGTCATCACTTCTTTTAGCAACAACATATTTATAGTTGTTTTTTGCTTGCTCCAAGCAACTGATTAAAGATCCTGAACTTATATTCAACAAACTATGGCCATTATATTCAAGGGTCAAACGGTCAATAAATAATTGAATTGGAACATCAGGATCTTCCATACTAAAGCACCACATCACAGACTGTTGTAGTGCATTTAACCAATCAGTCGTAATGTTATTATTACCTACATTACAGATTGAGGCTTCTATGTGTTTAACCCCTTTAAAGTGAACCTTATCTACTGAGTAAAAAACATTACTCAATGAAACTAATAGGTGCTGAGCATAAGCTAAACGAAAAGGCAGTGCTATATCCTGAGAATAATCTCCCCACGAGAGCTGGACACTCTTAGGGTCGAGTTGAATATTCTCTTTTGAAACTATATGAACTTGTTTCAGTAATTTTTCTTGTGATGGTAAAAGACTACCCGCCAACCAATCAGGTTCGTCAGTTCGATTAACTATCACAGGTACGACAGCCAGTTGAGGACCACCAAAAGCATTTTCCAAACCACATACGTGAATGCGAGTGTTACGTGATTCAGTAAGAGCCCCTTGACTTAAAGGAGTAAGCAGACCTAGCTCCGATAGGTTTTTTTGAAATGCATCAATAGACGTAAATAAGTATTCATTAATATCACCACTTCCTGAAAAGTGGCTTTGCACTAAATCTTTCGTATCCACGGTTAATTTGTACTCAGCAGGGTAGCGTCCTTCTGCACAGAAGTCTGGATAGTCAAGAATGCATACGCGTTCCGCGTCGACAAACAGAGTAATGAACTCCTTCAGAAAAGTAGCCTCTGAAATAGCAAGCTCTGCGATTGAATAGATGATTTCATAGGCATCATTAAAGGCCCCTTCAACATAGAACGAAGTTGTGTTCTCGCTCTTGTTTACGTGGCCTTCAATTTTATTTACTAGCTGACATAACTGATTAATAGATTGCATCTACTTGGTTTGCCGTTATTACGATCTTAACGGTATCTCCTATCTGCTCTTGTATGATACCTGCTTTGTTCATATCACCTTCCCAAGTGATTGTTACATGCTTATTGGTTTGTAACTTGTTCTTCTTCTCAGATTTAGGAATGCTTTGAGGTCTAGAGGTAAAAGACGCTCCACTTAAGTTTACTTCATCCATGTAATTATTGAAACTAACCTTTAAGTCATTGGTGCCTTGTTCATCATCGGAGATACAAACAATGTCTCTGATATCATCAAGAGCTACGACACGGTCATCATTAGCCTCCAAATAATTAATAACACGGGCTTTTACATCAGATGGCGAAAGCCCTTCCTGTTTAGATGCCCATACTTTGGAGTGGCTAATAACACTTCGAGTTAATGCCGAACTACTTTCTTTCAATTTTATGTTTAAAAAATTCTTAAAGTGCGTACCTAGAGCATCATCCGTATCTTGCTTTGATGATGACTTCCCTTGCTCGACAGCGATAACATCCCAGTTGAAAGAATCACCGACATCAATAACGGCACGCTTCTGAATTGCAGACTTATCTTCCACCAAAGACTCAGCGATTTCTTGAAAAGATACTTTCTTGGGGTTTTCTTGGTCTCTAATTTGTCTTAACACCGACTGATAATCTAATTTTAACAGCGCGATAAATCGTTTACGTTCAGTGTTTACTATCATGCTGAAACAAGTGACAACTACAATACCATTTGCCATACGCTTATCATGTTGAGCTTTGAAAGTGTGAGCTAATTTTTCACTACATACTACAAAGTTATCGTTACTTTTGTCATCTAGAATGCTTTGACAGTTTAACGCAACATCACCATGCTCGCGGTCGACGAAGTCATACTTGGTCCCTCTTGAAGCTTCAGCTATCATATCTCTGAAAAAATACTTTTGAGAATTAGTCAAGACAACCTCACTCAAGTAATCTACTTCTTCAGCTTCTTTGAGTAAAATATGATAAATAAAATTATGAATTTCGATGCTATCACGCATCGATTCATTAATAACTAATGGGCGTTGTGGAGCGGCCATTTGGCCTCCTTGTGTTAAATTTAAGACAGTCGCACACTACTATGAATCTTGATTAATAACAAAAAGCCCACCAATAAAAGGTGGGCTAGTTAACAAAAATTAAGCGCGTTATAAAATAGAGAGCTTACCTTGCTCGTGTCCGCTAACGCCATGGTTCAATTTAGCGGTTTTACCAGCTAAATGACCAGCCAACAAAGCATCATATGCTCCGCCTCTCGCATTCTTGATTGAAGCTTTACGTGTATCACCAGTTCTTAGATCGGGATGAGCTTGCTTAATGTAAGTTGCAAGTTGCTGTGATTCTTCATCATTAAGCACAAATGCTTTGACCTTGGCTCTTACACTCACAACCCAACCTTCACAGAAGAGATCGGATCGAGAGGTCTTAGTGCTTGCCTTAATACGCTTGTTTAGCGTCGAGATAAACGCTTTACGTGCTTTGATAAGTTGTCGCTCTAACACTTCATAAGCATAGGATGCTACGTCGGGTCGCTCGTTGTGCCCAGTGAACGTAACAACGTATCCACCTTTAAACCCGTTCCAGTTGAAATGTACACGGCATCCAAAAGCTTCAGCAACCATAGAGCTAAGGCAAGCAAAGTAGTTCGTAGGCTTTTTCGCTTTAAACTTAGATTGAATTTCACCAGTACAAACATCATTGAGCTCTGGACTCTCATTCGAAAGACCATACTGCTGCATTAACGTTTGAGCGCGAGTCATTGCCGCAGCCGCTTCGTGTTCGTTGGCTGATTTTGCCAAGCGCAATAGTTTTTTGATTTTTTCGATATGCTTAAAGTGCTGAATATTCATTTTGAAACACCTTTAAATTGCGTTTAATTATGACTTTCACCAAATTCAGGCAAAGCGAAGCCAAAGCGGGATCGCGTAGAGCGCCGCTTGCCTGTATTTAATTGGTTGGTTATTGGGCTTATTTACTCGTTGCGAGTAACTGTTTATCTGCCTTGCGGACGATGGTTCTGAGCATGGAGATACGAGTCATATTTCCACATTTCACACTCGGCTTACCTAGACGGTCTAATGTTTTCTGGGCTAATATTTTTGCCTCTTGAGGATCATGTGCAAGCATGCATTCCAGTGAGCCTTTAGCATCATCGACACTAGTCCCAATTAAAGTAATCACTTTATCCATGATGACATCCTTACAGCTTGCTGAAGTTTAAGTGAACCTGTTGATATTCGCCTTCATCATCGCGTTCGTAGAAGTTGAAGTACGACTTACTACCAATGATGAGCAGTGACTCTTTTGCTGCTTCCTGCGCCTTACGCAATGTTTCGTCTTGGAAGTCTTTGCCAATAAAGCTAATGGTGTTTGCAATAGA
>NZ_JBFRVM010000123.1:0-60929 GCF_041475145.1 Vibrio sp. 10N.222.49.A3 | reverse complement strand
AGAGCTAATTATGCGTTTTTGTTACGCACTAACATAAAATAATTCACGACAAAAATCACCTCGCTCATTTCGTTATATCCCGCTTTATTTCGGGTAATTTCGGATCAATTAACGTTTTAAGTTAAAAATACATGGTGTTTTAAGTTCCGCTCGGCGCTGTCAACCAGCCATATGTGAGTGTCCTCCACCAAACCCAGCACCTGTATCATTCAAAGCTCTCTTTATCACCTTCGCCACATCATTTTGGGGGCACTCAGAACGCAATGAAACGAATGTTCTCTCATGGCTACGAGCACTTAACACTACTATATCTATTTCATCAACGGTCAATAGAAAGTCGCCAAGCACTCCCAGCATATTTTTGGGGCACCCTTCTGGTAAGCTGCCAAATGCACAATTGCCGTCTTTCCTAATAGCTTCAAACATGGAATCAAATAACTTCAATTCTTGATATTCGATTTGATTGCGACAAATACGATTTACCATATTCATATCGGCACAGCTTTGGAGTTGAAAGAGAGCTTTGATATCAGCTTTGTTCATTGCTCGGGTAAAATTTGCCGTATCGAACGTTAGTCCAACAAGTAAAGCCGTTGCTACGCGCTCTGGAATAGGCAGATCGTAATGATTAAAGTACTCAACCATAATGGAAGCTGTTGCGCCATAGTTAGGTCGAATATCTGAAAACCAAACGAAACTGGGTGCTATAACCTGATGATGATCGATCACACCAACTTCTATACCTGGTAAATCGGTAACGTTTTTTTCACCAATACAGCCATCTACAACAATGATTTTATCATTGGGTTTTAGATCTAATCGGTGTGACTTAACGATGGGAATATCAAGCCACCCAATCAAATTATGTAAAGAAACACGGTCAATAAAGCCTTGATAGGTAATGAGGGGTTTAAAGCCCTTCTTCCTAAGTAAATAAGCGAGAGCAAAAGCGGAGCCTACCGCATCATGATCAGGAAAGTCATGAGCTTGAATGATGATTCGTTCACAGTCCTTTAGGCGTTCCAGAAAATCGTCAAATGAGAAAATAGACATACTTCACCTTAACCTTTGAGCTTTTCTATTGTATTGAGAACAGTTTCAGTACCACTATCCAATTGACTAACCATCTCATCTCCATGTTGAATTCCAATAAAAACGCCGATAGCGATTAAGAGAAGAGCAATAATTTTTAACATGAAAACAACACCATCTATAAATAAAACGAATCAATTGAGCTCTATAAGTAAGAATAACACCCTCCTAAGACTCTCAAATAGAAGCAAATTAAGAAACACTCCTCCCAAATTAACTAAAACTTGCTCACATTTAACAAAACAAACATTGACTTATATCTCATTGCGATTGATGTGCTATTGAGTGATATTCAACTAGATTATATGGTCTTGAGCTCATCTGACACTACGGCCATACGGAAGACTTATCTAATGACACGGAATAGAATTGTCACAGGTATGCTATTTGCGCTAGCACCAACTCTTAGTTTTGCTAACGCTGACAATCAATTTGAATTTTCACACTCTAAACAGGGAACTGTATGTTCATCTAATCCTGATATTTGGCAACTTGGCGGAGAGCTGCAAGTTGATGCTCCTATTTCGCTGAATGGCAAGGTCATCACTCGCGGCGGACAAAAAAAAGCAAGCAATAATGTTGACCTATTTGCAGGAAAAGAGTCCTCTACCGAACAACAATACATGACGAGTTCTATCGGATGTATACAATCTGACGACCCAATGTCATTGGTTGGTGCTGTCGCATCTTTATACGAAGTACAACACACCACATTGAGCAGCTCAGACATCCCACCACCAGTTCGAGAGCCTGATCTGCCCAAAGCGCCAGAAATCGTCAAAGATCAATTTGAAACCAAAACTCAATTTGATCAACGCGTCGAAAAATTGCGAATAGAACGACAACAACAAATAGCCGCTATACAACTTAAATACCGTCAACAAGTAGAAGCTCGAAATGCCAAAATTCGAGTCCTACAAGAAGGGGCAGACTCTCGAAAGGGCAACTTGGGCGTGCAAAAGACTCGACTCGTCGCTAAAGCCTTTAGGGATGTAATGGGTAAACCGGTCGTCACAACAAAAAGTTATGATGCTGAAAACCAGCAAATGCACCTGTTATTTAAAGCCTCAAATCAAAACTACCAACGAGACATTATTCTGAACGTACCTCAAGAACAGGCGCGTGATGTCTTCAGCAATATCGATAACCTGGACCTAGCACTCACCTACTCTTATGACGAAAGCCAACTAGAGCTCGTAAATATAAAAGGCAACTACAATGACGTAATGTTCTCAGGGGATGTGGCTAAAAGTAATTATCAGCCCGAAGCTCTGAGTGTGGTTCTTAACAGTGGCCCAAGCAGTGTCTCGAATCCAGGGCTAGAGATGCAAAACCCTAACTTAATCGATGCGTTTGAAGTCGATTCACGCCTCTCGGCAACGGACAACACCGCCTCTGATGAATTGAAGCAACTACTTAATGGCTTTGTGCCTGTGGAAAGTAACTCATCCAACTGGTTCTTCAACCTATCTATCGAAGATTACGCAAATTCAGATCAAGTAGCCTTTGCGCGCAGCAGTGGTGAAGTGATGTCTGACGTCGCGACAAAAGTTCTGGGTGTTCCAGAAAGGCACGTCTACGAACTCATTGACCGTGACGCAACCAGTGGTGCGATTAAAGATAAGTTACGTTTAATGTTAGACAACGTCGATGAAGGCGATACGGTTTACTTCTACTACAGTGGACACGGTATCCCTGCGATTCCCGATAATGATCCTTACATTCTCCCGCAAGATAAGATCCCTGACTACATAACTGATGATGAGTTCTTCAAACTCGATAACCTCTACAAAACACTGTCTAGCAGTAAAGCAGGCAAGATAGTCGTTATGGTAGACAGTTGTTTCAGTGGAGCGACTGATGGTGTATCGGTCATCAAAGGGGTTGCCGCCTCCAGACTGGCACCGAAAAAAGTCAGTATCGATCCTGAGCGTATGGTCGTGATCACCGCGGGACGCGATAAAGAGTATTCCAATATGTACCAAGAAAAAGGTCATCGCCTGTTTAGTTACTACCTCATGAAGTCAATGATCGAGGGAAACAAGGATGTGAATACGCTTTATCAAGATGTTTATAACAAAGTGAAATCTGCCTCTTTTGAGATGGGGGATTTAAAACGTCAACATCCAACAATTACCGGTAACCAGACTATGTCACTTTAAGAGCGTGTCTCTTTTAAGATCGTACCACTTTTAAAACTATTTCAATTTACAACCTATTTGAAACATTGATTAAGGCTTATATCCATGTTTAAGAAAACACTTTTAGCAACATCCGCTCTTCTAATCTCATCAACAGCCTTCGCTGCAGATGTAGAAAACTCGAATCTAGATATCGCTTTCCAAGGAGCTCATTTCCAAGGTGCTGGTAATCAAGTCACCATGCTGCGAGTTCCAGTAACCAACAAAGATACAGGACAAACCCAGTTCTTTGACATGAGCGCTCAATTTGCAGCCGACAAAAACGGTAATCTTGTGTTCAAAAACATGAGCTCTGTAAAATCCGTAGCTTTTGCAAGTGCGAATCAAATGAGAGCTGGACATTACCTCGATGAAGATGGGAAAAGTTGGTACGTTGACGGCCCTTCTACCGCCCCCGACGGGAGACTTGTATGGAGTTTATCATGTAGCAATCGATGCTTCGGTAATGGTTCCGCGAGCCTACAAGTTATGAGCGGTCCGGCAAAAGATAATGGGCTAATTTCTCAAATGGATGCGTATAAGGTAATTATCAAAAAACCTACAAGTCTAAACTATGGACTTTTAAACGGTAGGTTTGTTGCAACTGCTGGACAAGCTGGGAACATGATCACAGTTGTTAGATATGATGCTAATGCAGAGCCGAGCCTTTCTTGGGCATTGCGTTCAGCTCCCGAGCCACAACCGGAAGACTAATGAAAATACTAGCGCTAATCATCTCCCTGTCGAGTGCTTGTGCTTTCGCTTCCCCGTCTTGGTACGGGGAAGTGCCATTGGACTCAACTTTGAGCTATGGGTTCGGCAAAGGCAACACTTATCAACAAGCCAAAGACGCGGCTTATCATGATCTGGCTAAAGGTGTTGAAAACCGAATAGTCAGTAAGACCACCAGTACTAAAACCTTCGAAAATGGCGAGTTGAAAAAATCTGCGGCTTCTCATAAAGAGTCCATATCCAATGTGGTTTTTCGAAACAACGTCACCATTATCAACAGTGAAAAATCGCAAAACCAGTTTTATGTTCAAGTTCAATATGACCCCGAGTCATTTGCACAAAAGCTCTCTGCTTGGTTAAAGAAATCACAATGTCACAGTGAATTACACCCATACTGGTCAACAACGACCATGCTAAAAAACTGGGTGGAACAACACCAATGTCTGCCGGATATAGATATCGAGCGGTTTGCTGGAGGCTGGATGCTTTCCAACAGTAGTGGCCAGTTAATACTACCGGAAGCAAAGTATAACCACCTATTTTTCAACTATTCAGATGAAAGTATAAAGATTCACTCATCCAAGCGAAGACTCAATGCTGGCGACCATTACTTTATTCAACTCAACTCAAACCAAGCGGGTTATCTCTCTTTGTTTCAAGTTTATGAAGATGGCAGTACAGGCGTGTTAGTTGAAAACCATCAAGTCACAGATGGCGACTCTATCGAGTTTCCAGATAGAAACAAGTATGACGGCATCGAAGCACTGCTAAACAATGGACAAGAGACCTACGATACCAACATAGCATTGCTCTGCCCTACAAAAATTGACACCTCTCGATTTGAGCGATTGGATGAATCGCGTTTATCAACAGACACCCCAGGGTTTGGATTGATCCTGAACTATTTCGAGCACTGTGATTTTGTCATGGAACGACTCTCGATAGAGAATGGTTAATCCCTCGGTCAAGGAACAGATATGAAGAAAATAATTTGCCAGCTATCCCCTTTAGCAATACTGCTCTCTAGTGGATGGGCATCTGCTGATACACTTCAGCAAGCGTGTGAACTTTCAATTACCGAACAAAGTTGCCCTAGCGTCGAACATTTTGTCAATCAACCTTTTGAAGCTAAAGATGAGTTTGAAAAATACAAACTCTGCAGTGAAGCCCAATTTGATCTTTACAAAGTGCAAAAGAACTGCGAATTCGATCAATATGTGGCGCAAGCTCAACAAGAGTTTAATAAGTTTAAAACCAAAGTTTCAGAGTCTTGGGATAATCCTACCTTTAGCGACCAATTTAAGTGGGTCAGCTACAGCCCCTCTCTACAAATAAAGCGTGAAGTTAACTTCGAGAAAAATACGATTCAAGTCACCACTATTGCAGGTGAAACAACCTCAATAGAAGAACTCAAAGAAGAGATCGTGCGCACGTCTCAGCTGACCATAGGCGAAGCCCAACAAGCCGATGCTTATACCTCTGAACTGATTGAAGCAACAAATGTTGAGAAACTCAGTGACAAGACATTCTTACCCGTTTCCGAAACACCAAAGGTTCAGACTCAAGAGTTAGACAAGGCTCTTGAAACTGTGGCCGTGACCAAAGCCAAAGACAGTAAAGGCAATACCGTTCTCAAAGCCGTTATTTCTTTTCCGCCAAGTTGGCTTAATCGTAAAGAACAACGCTTTTTTGATACCGTTGAAGTTTACGCAGAAAAATACAAACTTGAGCCTGAATTTATACTGTCTATCATCAAAACAGAAAGCGCTTTCGATCCTACAGCAACCTCACATGTTCCTGCCTTTGGCCTGATGCAAATTGTCCCAAGTTCCGCAGGATTAGATGCGACAAACTTCCTATTTGGCGAACAACAGTTACTGAATAAAGAATACTTATTCGACCCCGAAAAAAACATTGAGGTCGGTACCGCTTATTTGCACTTACTGCGCTCTCGCTACTTCAAAGGCGTTACCAATGAAGAGAGCTTAAAGTACTGCATAACAGCGGCTTACAACGGAGGCATGGGGCCAATCTATCATATTTTCGGTGGCAAACGCTCAGTTGCAATCAAGAATATTAACCAGCTTGAACCACAACAAGTATTCCAAACTATCCAACGAAAGCATTCTGCTGCGGAAACTCGTAACTACTTGAAAAAAGTAAGTAAAGCAGAAGTTAATTACGAAAAGAATATGATTTAAGGATAAAACATGAAAAAGACTCTAATTATCGCTGCAATTACTACATTGTCATTTCAAGCAGCCGCTAACTCCGAATTTCCTAGTTGGCGCATGAACCCACAATTTGATTTGCCTGAAGGCTTAATCGCAGGCGTTGCTTGTGTTGAAAGTATGGGGGACATGACGCTTGATATGGACATCGCTTCAATGGAGGCGAGAGCATCGCTAGCTGCGTCTCTCGAAGCCATGGTGCAAAAAGAGCTCGATACAAATCGAACCTCGGAGAAAAAGAAGATTGTAACAGCCGATCGTAAAGACAATGTTGTGACTACAACCGTAACCGCTAAATCGACCACAAAACAACTAACCAACCAGTTAATGAAGTTTACCTGGGTAACAGAAAGCGTTTCTGTAGAAAAAGATGTCGAAGAATATTTATGTACCCGTGTGGTTGCACGAGCACCTCAAGTTGTTGCTGAATAAGGTTTTATCATGTCAGAACAAGCTCTACCTTCATCTGTTGATAAAACAGCACCAGAAGAAGACATGTCTTTAACTCAACAAGCTCCCAATGAAGATCAAAAAGATTTTCTTGAAATAATGAGAGAGAAGACACCAAACTCTATCCTTGCCATCATTGCGCTGATCATCGCAGGTGGTCAGTTCAACGATGCTATTGATATGGGAAGCAAAGGTTGGGACCTCTTAATTTCTAACTTTTCAGATGCTCCATCTAACGAGCGCCTTTCTAAAGTCTATATTCGTGCTTCCAGTGGCATTTTAGAAGAGACATTTGGCTCTCCGGTTTATACCAAGATGTCGAATGGTGAGGTACAGATAAAATACTACAAAGACAGTAAGTTTATTCTTTCTGCAATAACATCCAACGACACAATAGATGCTTTTCTCATTTTCCCTAAACCGGGGTTTGTCGCTGATGTGAACTACCACGCAGGCAGCGCCACTTATTTGGAAACCAACTTCGTTAACTCGACAACAGAACATGCTGCCATATCCAATATTGCGCGTTCAGGGAATTATTACATTGAAGAAGCAGAAGGTGGTCGCTATGAACTGTTATACAGCTCTGTCGGTGGTTACAGCGAATACCTATCCCCTCTCTCTGCGCAACAACTCAAGTTACTCGCTGATTTTAATGACAAATTGATGATGGAAGAGAATACAAAAGATTCTCTAACTGAACTACGTAGTGAAATCAGGCCAAACTTCTATGGGTATACGACGGTCGATTTAGAATCACTCGCCCCTGCAATTCTTACCAAACTTGAATATGAATTGATCACTGATTAACAGCAGCGTTGGTCATTGATAATCGGTATCCAGTAATGTGTATATCTGATTCGGTTAGCTCTACGTACATTGATGAACTCATTGAGTTTGCTAAAACTGAGCAAGTCTTAAAAATCAGCTATACATAGAGAAAAAAAGAGCTCCTCATAGTGTAGGAGCTCTTCTCATTTCGGTAACTAGGGATTTAAGCAGGCTAGAGAACCAGCAACCTAACGACCTGAATAATACATACAGATTCGAACACCATCGAACTCACGAATCTCAAATGGGATCTCGTAGATCGACTCCATCACTGACTTTTCAACCACTTCAGAGACCTTGCCCGACTTAACCACTTGGCCCCTCTTCATCGCGACAATGTTATCTGAGTAACAAGAAGCAAAGTTGATGTCGTGAATCACGATAACGACCGCCTTATTAAACTCATGCGCTAGGCGACGTAGCGTCTGCATGATTTCAACCGAGTGTTTAATATCTAGGTTGTTTAGTGGCTCATCCAAGAACACATAATCCGTATCTTGCGCCACAACCATCGCGATAAACGCCATTTGACGCTGACCACCACTCAATTCATCAAGGTATCTGTTTTGGATATCGGTAATGCCAAGGTGCTCTAGCGCTGTATCGACGATCTTATGATCTTCGTCTTTCAAGCGACCTTGAGAATGCGGAAAACGCCCAAAACAGACCAACTCACGAATCGTAAATCGCATATTGATGTTGTTTGATTGTCTTAACACAGCAAGGTGCTTCGCAAGCTCTTTGGTATCCCATTCAGCCAGTAATTTATCGCCAATAACGACCTCGCCCGCATCACTTTCGGTTAAGCGACTCGCCATAGAAAGCAGAGTACTTTTACCCGCACCATTTGGGCCAATGATAGAAGTCACTTCCCCTTTAGGGAACATGGCACTGGCATCATCCACCACAAGTGTCTTGCCATACTTCTTACTCAAACCTGTTAATTTAATCACTACTTATTACCTTTACTGAATTCTGGTGCGTAACAACAAGAACATAAAATACAAACCGCCGACCAAGTTAATGATCACGCTCACAGTGGTTTCAAACGCCATTACTTTTTCAATGAACCATTGGCCTGAAACCAATAGAACGACCGCTAACAAACTGCTCGCGATGATAAGCACACGATGTTGATAAGATTTGAATATCTGACGAACTAAGCTCACGGTGATTAAACCAAAGAACAGCACAGGGCCAACCAAAGCAGTCGATACTGCGACCATCACTGACACAATCACTAAGGTAATCTGAGTCAATCGCTTGGTGTTCACGCCCAAGCTTGTCGCGTTATCAACACCAAGCCAAAGCACATCAAGCTTGGGAGCCAACAACCACAGGCCAAGCAAGCTCAAACCCAATGGAATAAGGCTGAGGTAAACCAGTTCACCTTTCACGTTGTTGAAGCTCGCGAACATCACATTTTGCAGCACGGCAAACTCGTTCGGATCAATCAACATCGCAAGGAAATTAGCCAAGCTTGAGAATACGCTGCCGCACACAATACCAATCAACAACAGTGTAAATACGTTGTTTCGCTTGCTCTTGAAGTAAAAATGGAACAGCGCAAACGAGAACAAGATCATCACAGTCACAGACAATGAAAAGTTTGCGATTGCATCAATTACCCAAAAGCTAGTACCACCAAACACAAACAGAAGCACCGTTTGAACCAGCATGTATAAACTGTCAAAACCCAAAATTGAAGGGGTGAGAATTCGATTATTGGTGATGGTTTGAAAAACCAATGACGATGCAGAGATCGCCACCGCCGCCAACACAATCGACAGCAGTTTGGGTAGTCGCAAAGACAAGAAGAATTCGTAGTTATCCCACGTAAGTCCCTGCCCCACAAATACTGCCGCCATACCCAAAGACGCGATAGCCAGAATCGCAATTTTTACTGAATCACGCATTCGACTTGTCTCTCATGATCAGGTAGATAAAAATCAAGCCGCCAAAGACACTGATTACCATTGAGATTGGAATCTCATAAGGGAAGATAACGATTCGAGCTAACAAGTCGCAGGCCAATACCAAGATCACGCCCCAGTAGGCTGTCCAAGGCAGAATTTTCTTCATGTTATCGCCCATCATCAACGACACGATATTCGGCACGATAAGGCCAAGAAATGGGATAACACCAACGATCATCACCACAGAAGAGGCGCAGATAGCAACCAATGCAACACCAATGAAGACGATCTTCTGATAATTGAGGCCAATGTTTTTTGCGAAGCTTTCACCAATACTTGCCGCACTGAACTGACTCGCAAAGTAATAAGCCAACACACATGCAGGAACCGCGAGGTAAAGGATTTCATAGCTGCCTTGCAATACACTCGCAAAGTTCGCCATCGTCCATGCCGACATGGTTTGTACTAAATCGTATTTGTAAGCGATAAAGGTTGTTAGAGATGAGACAACGTTGCCATACATGATGCCAATCAAAGGTACCAACACCGCATTCTTGAACTTCAAGTGTTGTAGAAAGCGGACCAATAGCATGGTGCCTAACACCGCAAACGCAAAGATAAAGCCTAAGTAGCTCCATTGAGCGGCATTACCCAGCACCAAAATACCGACGATGTACCCCAACATGGCACAATCAATCGTGCCCATAGTCGAAGGTGCAGCAAACTTATTCTGAACAATCTGTTGCATTATCAAGCCAGCAACACTCAAGCCAGCACCGGCAAGCACAATCGCGAACAGTCGAGGGATCCGACTAACAACATAAATAGAGTTGGCGTGTTGGTTGCCATTGAAAAAATCGCTAAAACTGATCTCAGCGACTCCAATCATTAATGACGCAACGCATAACACAACAAGAAATACAGCAGCTGCAATGGGTTTCAACATAGAAGTAATACTAAAGGTAGGATCGGGGAGACCGTATAAAAAAGTGAAAAAGGGCTTATAAGAACACTCTTATAAGCCCGAGAATCTGATGACTAGTAACTATTGAATCGTACGTTCAATGTCACCCAACATTCTGTGAATCGCTGTTACGCCGCCACCTACCAGATACCAAGCACTTGAATCAAGGTAAACAATGTTGCCTTGCTGCGCTGCAGGTGTTGCCGCAACCAGTGGGTTGTCAAACAGCTGTTGTGCGCGCCCTTCTGACTTACCGATCGCTTTTTCGCGGTCAAGTACGTAAAGCACTTCAGGTTTTGCGTCAGCAATATATTCAAACGAGATTAGATTACCGTGATTCCCTTTAATCGGAGCTACTGTCGCACTCTTTGACTCCACAAAGCCAAAGTCGTCAAAGATGATTGAGAAGCGACTGCCCTTATTGAACATCGCAATGTTGTTGCCGTTGTTCATTAGCATCATTGCTGACGTTTCGTCAGACGCGACTTTGTCGTTAACCGCCGTGATAGAAGCTTGAGTCTCTTTAATGAGCGCTTCTACTTTAGCTTGCTTACCAAAGAGCTCCCCTAGCGCGCCAGTTTTGCTGAGCATCAGCCCAGTATTTGTCACCTTCAATAGAGAACATGATGGTCGGAGCTATTTTTGCTAGTTGATCGTAAACCTTAAGCATACGGTTTTCGGCAATGATGATGTCAGGCTTCAGCATGTAGATAGCTTCAAAATCAGGTTCACTCAATGAGCCCGTATTTGCCGTCGTATCTTTGTACGAAGCTAGATAGTCAGGCATTAGGCTGTGAGGCGCGCCAACTGGCTGTATACCAATCTGATCAAGCACATCCAAGCTACCAAAGCCAAGTACTACAACGCGCTGTGGTACTTCGGTAAACTGCACCGTGCCCTTTACGTGTTCAATAGTGATTGTTTCCGCTTGAGCGGTCATTATCAATGATGATGCAAGAGCGATAGCAAGCCCACCCAATAACTGACGAACTGAATTGATTGTTTTCTTCATGTGTCTTCCTTTGCCATGGATACAAACCACCACTCATGACAATAAAAGTCACATTACTCATAGATGAGCATGGGGCGTACACAACGGCTAAATAACGATAATTTAAAGTCTGTCATTGCTTTGACAACAAACTTGTAACGCAAGTGAGAACTATTATCAATTATATTTGCGTTAAACTAGCGACACAACAACTTTATTATTCAGAAATGTAAAAGTGAGTATTCATGTTTTGCGTAGTCGGGAGAGATATTAGGAATCAAAAATAGCAAAAAGCGCGAAGAGGAAAATGATCATCAATCTGAAGAAAAAACTGATGGGGAAAAGTGCCCGAAAACCCTGTAATTACAACGCTAAACCCCTAATTACAACGCTAAACCTCAGTGTCACGAATTGTGATTTACAATGTAAAGGCCAAGTATAACAGACGCTTAACTACCACCAAGTTAATAACTCAATTAAAACCACCAATGACAAAGAATACGAAGCGGTGCAAAACCGAGCCTCAGTCAGATACTATGGTCAATCCCCTGTCCTTCGTTCATTTAACTATCAACAAGCGACGGCAAATCATTCAAAAATATTTTTAAATTTAATTAGAAATAGGGTTGTAATTTAAAAAACTAGGCGTATAGTTCGCCACCTGGCTCTAACCTATAGAGCTGTTAATGCTAAAGTAAGTCCAAGTTCCACATAGACAGTTCTCGATTCCCTCGTTACACCATCTCTGCGTCAGCTTTCACCCAGATAGTCATTCAATAGCTTTTAAATTCGATCCTACTACCGATCTCTCGTCATTCGCTCTTTTATCAGCGAAGTCAGAATAGATCGATCACTTAAATACAAATGTAATAAACACAAGGCACAGTTATGTCACGCAGAACAACACGACAAACCCATTGGTACCAACTATCACGCGAAAAAACAGTCAATAAACTAAAAGGTAATAAATGCTCAAGATTAAAATAGACTTACACAAAGAAGAGATTTCATGGGTCACCGAGATTCGACAGCTCAATAGCGATATACTCCACCGCCACATATTGCCCAAGCTACAACATCATAGTTATCTCATCGACTTTGAATTTAATGAACGAGAAAGCATCGGAACTATCGTTTCAGGCAACGGAAACACCCTAGGACATTTCACACTCCTATAGCATTTCCCATCGGCTACAGAAAGAAGCACCGTCTAGTTCGACAGATATAAAAAAGTCAAAGATGTCACCCTCAATTCGCTCTAGCAGAACAAAATAGAGTAGAAGTAAAACAGATCAGAAACCTAGCCCTTTTTGCATTTCACACGCGGCTAACGCTAGCTAGGTTATCGTGCTTCTATTGAAACCAACTTATATCAAACTCTGAATCACCAATGAGTCATTATCATTGCATTCATGGACTAATAAGTTAACGGCATCGACCTTAACTTTTGATCAAGAGTATATAAGTGTTCTGCAGCTTGCATGTGTTGAGGGTAATCGCTGAATTTCTCACGATTCTCCTCATTCATCTTACATGTCTCATCCACCAGCATTAACTTCCAATACAGCTTTGTTGTATGCAGCATCGCCAGTAAAGGTTTGAACACCTCTTTCTCATAAGCTTGAATCAACTCTTCAATCAACTCGTCACGTTCGTCTTCACTTGCGATTGAACCTTCGGTTGCCGACAACACTTTTTGATACTTCAGGTTTTGTTGCAGCTTATCCATCACCGTTTGGTTTTCTTCCGCTAACTCAACAAGCTTCGACTTAATAATGTTCACCCAATTCTCTTGGCTCAGTACTGTGTCATCAACACTGTTAAAGTCTTCTCGTATCTGTCGTTCAACACCTTTTTGAGCTTTCTTTAAAACCGCACGCACCTTTTGAAAAGGCAGCTGATATTCCTTACTTAGATCGATAATCAGTTTATGAAAACCACCATTTGGAAGGTGTAAGTTTTCCTTAAACGTCGCCATTGCAGCTTCTTGCTGATCGGTAAGGTGAGTCATTCTGTTTCCTATTCTTTATCACTTATAGTGCTGAGCCCGCGATCATACCACTATATAACCTCGTTTTTTCGGTAACTTGATAGGTTATATCTAGGTGCGTACTTAAATTCTCTCAATACGTTATCTTTTGGTTACTTATTAATCCATATGGCGTTAAATGGTAAAACTGATCATCGATTAAAATCCATACTACACCTGTTCCAACAAAACAGACTTCTAACTTATACAGGTACTAAAATGAAAAAGATTGCACTTAAAATTGTAGGACTAACGGTTTTGGCTTCTGCGCTAACTGGTTGTATCGGCAGTAACGCCGTAACAGGGAAAGTGATGAAATTTAACGTCGAAGTTGTCGACAACCGTTATGCTCGTGCTGGTGTAAACTTCTTATTAGCGCCTGTATACGGTATTACTACCGCGGCCGATTATGTGGTATTCAACTCATTGGAGTTCTGGACGGGGAAAAACCCTATCAGCGGCGCACCGCACGTATTTGATACAAAAACAGATACCCACTTCAAAGTGAACGATGAGCTAGACCCAAGCTTGAAAGAAGCGCCTGTAGGACCGATTTCAAACAATCGTGCCATTGAGACAGGTGAGATGATTAAGATCGACGAAAACACGATTCAAATGGACATCGTCTATACGTCTGGTGAAACCGCGACTCTAACAGGCATCAAAAACGGTCAAAACGTTACCTATTACATGGATGGTCAGCTTGTATCGCAAACGACTATCGCTGAATTAGAGAAGATTCAAAGCTCTGAAGCTTAAGATTCGTAGCTCATAGGGAGTTCAACCTGAAAGCTTCGTTTGACTTTGAAACGCGTAAAGCAAAAAAGAAGCCCGGCTACTGCTGGGCTTCTTTGTATGTGTTCTATTATTTGTAAATGATCTATTGGGACTGAGACTGTGCAAGTCGAATGCTCACCAAGCTCGCGACCATGATGGCTAAATAGAAACTGCCGATAATGGACTCCATGAACACAAAGAATTGAGCAATAGGCAAAGCCGGTGATATGTCGCCATAGCCAACCGTGGTCAAGGTGATAAAGCTAAAGTACATCGCATTGAACAAGTTGGTCAGCCAGATTTGCTCTTCTAACCCGTTAAATGCATTAGGGAAGATTTCTAAAATCAACAAGTAGATAGTCGACCAAGCGAACCCTAACAACAAGTAAATACAGATAGAACCAATAATGTGATTGGGCGTCACCGTCTTTGCTTTCATTACCTGTTTGAGAGCGGAATAAATATGTGAGAACAGAAACACCGCCAATGCCGTTAACGTCACTATCGAAAGGTTATAGTCCTCCAAAAACGAGAATACCCCCGACACCGTAGCGGTTATCAATAGCAGACCATACCAAGAGCGATACAAGGCTCGCTCTTTATGTATTCCCACTATCGAAACAGCCAAAGTAATAATGATCAAAAACAGAATGGTCTTTTGACCTTGCGGATAAAACTGCTGCATCACCGCGCAACCAAAAAACAACACCAACAGTGCATAGAATAAGAAGTAGAAGTTGTCGTCTTTAGAGACTGGCTTCATCTATTTTTCCTCTGCCTCTGCTGGTTTTTTCTCAGTTTCTTCTTGGTTTTTCTCTTCAAGTCCAAGCCATGCCATCATCAGCTCATAGCTTAAACTCAGTATCACAGCACCAACAAACAGACCAACGATGCCTGACATCGCCATTCCGCCCAACGCACCCAGTAGAATAACCAACATTGGGATATGAGAGCCGC
Organism: Vibrio sp. 10N.222.49.A3; assembly: GCF_041475145.1. Taxonomy (NCBI): domain Bacteria; kingdom Pseudomonadati; phylum Pseudomonadota; class Gammaproteobacteria; order Vibrionales; family Vibrionaceae; genus Vibrio; species Vibrio sp. 10N.222.49.A3. Next base: position 45,779 of record NZ_JBFRVM010000123.1, on the reverse strand, counting down.
GGCTCAATAGCATCGGTTTCAAAATAGCGTCACTGCCACTGACCAAAATACACCACACTAAGAACAGGCTCGCCGCTAGCGTCGATTCAACACTGAACATGTAAATAATTGCAGGTAATAAAGCAAGAATCGGCGGAAGTTGAATAATTGCAATGAGCAGAACAGCTAATGCCCAAAACGCAGCCGCAGGAACGCCTGCAATCACTAAACCAATTGCTGACATAATGGATTGAATCACAGCAACACCTATCACACCCTGCACGACACTACGTACCGTTGATTTAGATAACTGTACCAACTCTTCACCTTTACCATCGGTTAGGCGAGCCACTAAGTGAGTGACCCCCGTTTGGCACTTATCGGCGTTACTCATAAATGCGCCAGCAATGATGGTAGAAATAATAAACTGAATAAACCCACCGCCGAGAGAGCCTAAAACAGAAGCAGCTTTAGTCGCAAACTGTTTCAGTTCGTCAGCATACTTTATGAACGTACCTTCAATATTATTGGAGGCAGCTACCAAGGTTGAATATACCTTCTCCCCAATGAATGGAATATCTTGTAAAGACTCTTTGGGTTTCGGCAGAGACAGGGTTCCGTCCTGTAGCCCTGTCATTAGGTCCGAAGCACTGGTGTAAATACCGGAAGAGAGCGCAACTAAAGGAATGAGCAGTAACAGTACTCCGATAAAGCTCAGTAATGCGCTGGCTTTTCCTTTCGACATTCCCGTCTTATTTGAAATCGCGACAGCAACTGGATAGAGCGCAGTCGCAATGATCGCCCCCCAAATAACCAATAGAATGAATGGGCGTAAAATCGCAAAACACCAGTAGACGAGCATAGCAATCGCTGCAATTTTGATGGCAGCGTCTATCGCCTGTTTTGAAAAATCGTCGGTTAACTTCATGAGACGTCCTTGTTAGACAAAATTAATGCTGATTTTGTAGAAACTTCCAATTCCGAGTTTCTAGGAATAAAGAGGCCAAAATCATATATATGCCAATTAGCAATAATTGGAATATGCGAATAAAAGTGTTGCTATCGATATCGCCGGAGCTCATCAATGTGCTACCGACAAGTACTAGCAAGGTACTAAATGCAGTGGCGAAAATCGGTGCTTTTTCGGGAACCGTGTAGATTTTCTTAGCAATCACAATAGCGACCAAGCCTATGAATAAAGAGTAGAAGATAATATTCGGAACAATCGAAAGGATTGAAAAAGCAGCTATCGCTAGCAAGCCACCAATGCCATTACTGATCACCAGAAATGCACTTAATTTGACTGATTTTTCTGAAGTGATTATTAACGATAACAACGCAATAAACATCATGGTTAACAATGCTTCAGATATCTGAAAAATAAAGAAAAAGCACACAACGGGATAAGAGATAATCATCGCACGGAAAGCCGCATACCAGCGCTCTGTCTTATTGAAAGGTACCGACGCAAAGCCAGAGAACTCCGACTTAGGTTCAGGGAAGAAGACATGAACCAGCGCAAAAATAGTCACCGACACTACACCAGAAGTCGCTAAACCTGATGCCAACAAAACAGAGACTCCGGGGTTATCAATCGCCATAAAAGGCAGCATCAAAACAGCAATCAACAGTATGGTGGCGAACAGATTCCATTTAGGGTCTACAAACAAGTAGTAACCCCAAAGCATCATTAGCCCCACTAAAATCAGTAGTGGGATCGGGTAATGGGTAATTCCTCGCGACAGCAATAAACCTAACCCCATGGTGACAACAACAGCCAATAACAATTCGTAGACCGTTTCCTTATGGAGATTTGGTTTATCAATTAAGAACTTAGCAGTGAACACTGGCGCCACAAACGCAAGTGGCCAGTTTATCCATGCCGCCAAGAAAACAGCCAACGTGACCCCTACGGTAAACCGCAGGATCCGTTGCTGTGTTTGTTGGTCAGGAATCGGCTTATCGGACATAAGACAATACGCTAATCAGACGAATCCATACTTTGCCTATCGCGTTGAACACAAAGTTGTCGCCGCTATAAACAATCACATCCGCTTGGCCGCCCACTCGAAGCATGCCTTGCATCTCATCTCGTTCAAATTCGATAGTGATAGGGAGCATCTGTGTTTGACGCAACCAACCCGTTTGTTGGCTAGCTTGAGCAAGCTTACCTGCTTGATCATTTTGTCCCCAATCAACACCCCAATCGATGCTACTCACTCGCCCTTTCACGATTTGTCCTGGAGCGAAATCCAACGCCACTTCCACTTCATCACCGACGGTTACGTTACCTAGGCTATTTTCACGATAATAAGCTTCAATCCAGATATCTTCCGTTGAAACAAAAGTCATGATCGGTTGACCTGCTGATGCGTAAAAACCCTCAGAAAGGCTAAAGTTAGAAACGCCCCCTTGTGTCGGTGCTGTAATCACGGTGCGCTCTAGGTTCAACTGTGCTTGTTCAAGTGCCAACAACGCTGCTTTCACTTGGCTGTTTTCTTGACCTTCTTTACCCATTTGTTTCTTAGCACGGTCAAGGTCAGCTTCTGCATTGACAACCGCCGCTCGAGACGTTGCTAATGCGGCTCTCGCTTTATCTGCATCTGATTTAGAAACCACACCTTTATCAGCCATCTCTAAAACACGCTTGGCTTGTAGCTTGGTGTTTTGTCTTTCAACAATCGCTGAAGTGAGTTTCGCTTGCGCTGAAGCAATACTCGCGGTTTGAGCACCGACATTTTGGCCTGCAATCTCTAAATTTTGCTCTGCTTGTTGTACTGCAATTTTGTAATCAGACTCATCTAAAATGGCTAACTTGTCACCTTGACTAACCAGTTGGTTTGGTTGAACCAGTATATCGAGTACTTTACCCGACACCTCTGGCTTGATTGGAACGATATAACCTTTTACACGAGCATTATCAGTAATAGGGATGATGCGGTCTGAAATGACACTGAAGAGCAACATGAATGCAACAAACAACAATAGGTAGTTTGTGACCTTTCTTACTTTGTCTTTTCCGTTTTCTTGCTGGCCAACTTCTTCATTGGCTTCTTGCTTATTCCCTTTAGCTTCTGACATGGGGCTCCCTTCTAGATAACTAACATCAACAAAATTAATACTTTAAAAATAAACCCAGCAATGGAAAACTCAAGTAAATAGGGTTAGATTTAGTAAACAAAACGTTGCAAATGATATGCACGTCTAATAATGCAACAATATATACAGGATTGTATTCTCATGACCTCTAGTCACTACCAAGTCCCAGTAATTCAGACGAACTACGCTAAAATTCTGGTTCAGGTTTTTTCTGACTATGGTCTTGATTTACATATGTTGCTTAAAGATTCCGGTTTACCACCTGACCTTATCGAATCAGAAAGCGATTTTGTGCCATCGGAATCCATTAAGCGTTTGATTTATCTCACATCGGCGCAACTTGGCGTATCTCGGTTCACCGATATTCTAGGACTGGCATTTCGACGTCGAATCATCCCAAATGTCTTGCATCAATTTACCGAATTCGAAACCATTGGTGATGCACTAAAACAGATCAATTCAATCTTTGCCTACGACTCCCCAGGGAGCAAGGTCGAGTTTATTCAAGAACACGGTCAGAGCTGGTTTTGTCGAACCGCCCCGGAAGACAATTCCCCTATGTTTCAATGGGGAGAAGCTTTTGCGATTACATATATCATTGAATTAATAACCATTTTATACCAATCGCCATGGTTACCTAATAAGGTGCGTCTACAAGGACATGACATCGATGTCGTCAAAACACTGGTGCCAAGTAGCTGCCAACTGTTTGTTGATCAGTCGTCGACGGCTGTACTTATTCCTGAAGAAATCTTACAACTCCCAATTAGCCTAACCTCTAAAGAACTCAGTGCTAAACCGACACTTATTGAGTGGCATACTAGCTTTACCGATAGCGTTTATGAGCTTCTAAAGCCGTACATGAAAGAACAAGATCTCTCTCTCGAAGAAGCCGCTGAGTTACTCAACTTTTCGGTGCGAACGTTCCAACGCAAACTCAAGAACGAAAACACCACTTATCGAAAAATCAAAGAGAACCTGATGTTTTCGGTAGCTTGCGAACTGATGGAAGAAGGCCACACGCTGACCTACATTTCTAGCCAACTCGGTTACACCAACATCTCTCATTTCTCTCGTGCGTTTAAGCGTGTGTCTGGTCTTACGCCGAAGATTTACCAACGTTCAATTTTGGACTAAGTGTAGTTTTGGACTGAATACAATTTTGGACTAAGTACAATCTGGCCTCCCTCTCAGTTCCATTTGTAAGAGTGTCGCTAGATCTATCGCGCCCCAAAGCTCTTCTACGTCTTGTACCCTAAAATAAATAATCATACGTACTCCTCTTTAAGTCGAAGTACTATCTTGGATCAATCTCGACAGAGATACTTACCATAATGCGCCACACCCACTTTAAGAGCTGTTTCGCATATAAAATAATAAGCGTTTGAAAGTTATAAGTTTATCTCCTAAGTTTTTTATAACCCTTTACTCAGGAAGATGTAGATAAGCAATATAGAAAAAGTATATGGATTTAATACGCCCCAACGGCTCTTTGTCGGTTACACACTCGCCGTACTCGTTGATTTAACCGTTCTCAATTTTTTTGATGAATATTGGGACTTCGTCAATATCGAGTCTTTCACCATCTCATTTGCTGCTGCGATTTTGCTACAGCTGTTACTCAAGTTGTCTATCGGCTTAGAACATAAGCTCGCGGATTACTTCAAGTCGAAACCCGGCACTGCCCCTAAGATCTACAGAGGCCTGTCGAGCTATGTGATTCTCGTCGGTTCAAAATTCGTGATGCTAGAAGCCATCAATATCTTATTTGGTGACAAAGTGGATTTCACGGGGCCTTGGAACGGTGTCGTCGCCTTCTTTGCAGTGGTATTTACCATTCTGGTTGCCGAAGTGATTGTTTCTAAAATCTACTTTGCATTGGATGACACGCAGAAAACCGAAAAAGCCTAACTGCTCTATCAATTTTCAAGTGAACTACCAACAATAAGTGGGCTACTCGGGAAGCCGATAACGTTGCATCACTAAAAAGCAAAACGCTTCCCGAAGGATCGGTTAAAAGCGTTTTGCGCTTTTTTGAGGGAGTGTTGACGGAGATGAGCTTAGAATGACGAGGTTACTTCTCCCTCGCCACGATTAAGACCATTTTTAGCTCGCTCTAAATTTAACCGCGAAAGATCTGTGCACCAAGAAGGCTCTCACGTGATCGTAAATCAGATTAAACACAAACGCGTAAATGGTAATAAAAATGGTCACGCCGATATCCATTAAAAATGCCTGCCAAATCCCCACATCAAGTAAGTAAGCCATCACTGGGATCGTCGCCACCAGCAAGCCTGCCTCAAATAGCACGACATGAAAAACACGTAACTTGAGCGAACGCTTTGATTTTTCACCCGTGAAGTAGCGATCAAAAATGCGGTTGAAACAGTAGTTCCAAATCATGGCGATGGTCGCAACAACTATCATGGTTCCTGATAAGGCATTCACATCATGATCAGTAAATATCGCTAAGCCTATAATTGATAGTGTTACGGCCAGTACTTCAAATAATACTGAGTGAAACACTCTTTCTAACGTACTCATACATTCCTCTAAATAATCTAGTATGGGTTGGATTAGCTCTTATTATGTCATCGGAAATAATAAGAGAAAGTTAACAGCCATCACGATTAGTGATAGCCTGAGCATTATCATCCCATTTGGTATTGAGCGAGAAGTAACATGTACAGTTTTGAGCAACTAAAAGTCTTCGTCACCGTGTGTGAAAGTGGCTCTTTTTCTGCTGCAGCACGCAAGCTGAAACGCGCTCAGTCTGGTGTCAGCCAATCGATCGCCAACCTAGAAATAGCCATCGATCAAGAGCTGTTTAACCGCGAGAAAAACATCCCTGTTTTGACCAACACAGGTAAAGCCTTATTGCCTGTCGCTAAGTCGATTCTCGACCAACAAAAGTACTTCGACCAAAAAGTAGAATCGCTGACACAAGAAGATGAACACGAACTGATCATTGCCATTGATGAGAGCATCATAGATAAGAATTTCATTAAGATAATCAGCTCACTAGCCGATCAGTTTCCAATCACACATTTCGATATTATTACCACCTCAACCTTCGATGTTGAAGACTTAGTCAGACGCGGCAAAGCACAGATTGGCATCATCTATGCGGATGGTGAACTTAAAGTAGATATGGACTTCTTCTTACTGGGTCAAGCACGTTTTCTTACAGTTAGCTCCGCCACTCACGAGCTGAGCCAAATGCCCGTCGTTCAAGACTCAGACCTAAAGCGCTACCGCCAATGTGTGCATCGTAGTTCTAAGCAGCGCGAATTGTGGTTCACCTATGGCATCAGCTCCATGATTTGGTATGCCAACAACCACAAAACGATCATCGATCTCGTTGAACAGAACGTAGGGTGGGCAAATGTGCCTGAAATGATGGTGATGGAAGGCATTCAAAAAGGCGAACTTGTAGCACTGCCAGTGGCACACGAGCATGGTGGTTGGATTACTCCAGTGGGTTGCTTAGTGTCTCGCAGCCATATCAATGGCCCAGTGTTAACAAGTTTACTTGAAAAACTAAAAGGCCACTCATTAGAGAACAATCAATGGCAAGCCAACTAATCTCCCTCAATTCTTGAGTTCAGCCTATTTTAGCAACTGAATCCTAAGTCAATGACTGTGGTGTTTTCTCCAGCACTGCCTCATTTCCGGCTTTCGTGCCGATAATTTTCTTTGTCGTGTGGATAAAACACCTTAGTTGATGTCCAAAAGTGACCTAACTACACTGCGATCCCAACCGGGTGTGTCTTTTCAAACGAATGTAGACAGACCCAAATCGCTCTTTAACACCACTGACCCAACTTCAAATCTCCCACATAAGTGCCCCTGCCCTGCAACCACTTGTGAAAGCTTCAAATAGATCACTTTTGAATATTGATTCGCACCCAGTTTATGAGCCCTCTTCGAGTGCTTTTTTATATCTAAATGAACCTTTTGGAAAATTTGTCGTGAACGTTTTAAGAAATATTTGCCCTGAGAAAATGGGTAAAGAGCGTAACAAACGAGAGTATGATTTACGCGTACTTAATTGTGTCAGTGAAAGCGAATATGAATCGCGTATGGCGGTTTGGAATAGCCTAACTTTGGCTGCTACTCCGTCTGTTTCAGAAACAAAAGGCTTCATCGATGAGGCTTTCAACAAACTTCAGCAAGACTTGAAAGAAGCCAGCCGTGAGTTATCGATTAACTACACAGACTTCATCGCAATGGCGCATGAAGAGCTCAACTATATTAAGGTGTTTGTTGCTGATAAGACCGCACAATACGGCTGGTATGCCGCGATCGTTCTTATGATCATCGGTACTGTTGCTTTATACGCTCAGTAAACCAAACTGTGTATTAAATAAATTGTCTTAAAAGCTCAAGCGATAGGCCAATTTAGCCTTTCTATTAGCCTGTTCTTTAACTAGAAAACAAATGGTTAACCTCATTTGTTTTCTAGTCTATAACCCTTTCACTCTCCCATCAGAGACAACAGATCCCGCGTCGCTTGTTTTGGGTTTTCAGCGTGACATATCGCTGACACCAAAGCCAACCCATGAATACCTGTCTTGACCAACTGCGGAATGTTCGACTCGTTAATTCCACCGATACCCACAATCGGCAACTTCGTTGTCTCCAAAGCCATTTGAATGCCTTCATAACCCCAATGTTTCTTTAGATTCGTCTTGGTTGGTGTGGCAAAAAGCGCACTGAGGCCAATGTAATCAATCGGCAAACTATCGGCTTGTTGTAGCTGCTGTTCAGTTTCAATTGATAACCCAAGAATCTTATCTGGACCAATCAACTGGCGTGCTAACTCTGCAGGCATATCCGATTGCCCCAAATGCAAACCATCGGCGTCGACAGCCAATGCAACGTCTACCCGATCGTTAATGATCAGCGGTACACCAGAACCTGCCAAAATCGACTTTACGGCTTGTGCTCGTTCAATGAAGGCTCTTACGTCCCCATGTTTCTCTCTTACTTGAACCATAGTGACGCCACCCGCAACCGCTTGTTCAACCACGAACTTAAGCGTTTCTAAATCTTGTTGGTCATCCGTTACTAAGTAGAGCTTATAAGGGTTCATTTCGTACCTTTGGAGTCGATGTCTAAAATTGGCGTTGCACTATTTTACCGACAAATCGCATCATGTGCATGGAAGTTAATACTAAATTAGCTCAATTACACACGCACCATCGAATACGCAACTCGTTGAAAGCATAACGAAAAACCTGAACTTTTTAACTAAAGCGTTACTTATTACACAAAGAATTCACTTCAAGCATGCCCAGAACGCTGTTTTATGAAATACTCCACAGTGAAGGAATCAGGTAAATATAGGGATAGTTATGCGCCACCTTTCTATAGCGCTCAAGATCAAGCTGGGTTATGCCATCTGCTTGCTCTTTTTCGTCATTTCAGGCTTTGTGAGTTACAAAGGTATCCAAACCTTGTCGAACGGCTTTAGCCAATACAGTGAGCTCAGCCAAAAAGCGACATTATCTAGCAACATTCAAGTGCACTTTCTTCAGATGCGTTTAGCTTCTGAACGTTACTTAGAGTCATTGGATGAACAGTACGAAACGAATTATCAATCAAGCAAACTTGCGATTGATGAACTGCTCAACAACTTAATCCAATCCACCACCAAAACCGATAGCCTAGCTAGCCTGCAATTAGTGCAAGACAGTGTGGCGGCGTTTGATGTGGCTTATGGTTCAATGAAACAGAGTGAGCTTCTGATAGACCAACTGGTCAACGTTGAGATGGTCCAACGAGAAACCAACGCACTGAAAGCGGCTCAGAGCTTGTTGTATGAGTCTTACAATAACAATGATCCAAACGCGAGCTTATACGCGGGCATGTTGATGGAGAATTTCCTCGCAGCCAAGATCACTGTACTGAGTTACTCAAACAACAACGACCTCAAAACCTATGAGGCGGGTAAAGATATCTTTGAATACGCGCTACCAGGTATTGAAGGCGACATTGAATCTCTTAAATCATCCCCTTACCAAAGTGAACTGATTGAAGATTTCTCTAACCAGCGCGAAGCGTATGCAAAAGGCTTTGAGCAAGTTCATCAACAAATGATCGAGAACACGCAAAGAACTGCGACTCTTGCCTCGATTGGTGACAGCTTGGCTATCGCGGTAGCCGATGCTCAAAGTATTCTAGAGCAACAGAAACAAGCATTAACGCCAGAACTGCAAGCCAGTGAAAAACGTTCAGTTCAAATCATCTTCTTGCTGACGGGTGTGGCTTTGGTGATTGGCATGACGAGCGCTGTGTTGGTGACTCGTTCTATTACCAAAGGCATCGCACAGGTTAAACAGATCACCAATGAGCTTTCTCAGGGCAACCTGAATGTTGAAGTGAACATTGAGAGCAAAAACGAGATTGGCGAACTGCTGACCAACATGGAGATTACGATTGAATCTCTGCGCGATATTGTTGGCCAAGTGAACCGCTCTAGCGTGCGTATTGGTGAGATGTCGGAGTCACTCAATCAAGTGACAAACAACAGCTCGACCAACGCAACACAATTGAACAGTGAAATGATCAATATCTCTTCTGCCGTTGATCAATTGGCTTCCAGCACTTCAGAAATTGCTGCAAGTGCTAACCACGCGTCTCAAGTTGCTAACCAAGCAACCGAGAATGTGGCAATGGGACTCAAAGAAGTAGACAAAACACTGCATGAAATTGGCAGCGCCGATGAAAGCATGCAGGTCAGCAGCCAAAAAGTGACTGACCTACACAAAGAGTCAATGAACATTGGTGCCATTCTTGAAGTAATTAAAGGCGTTTCTGAACAAACCAACCTACTGGCATTGAACGCTGCCATTGAAGCCGCTCGTGCGGGTGAGCAAGGCCGTGGGTTTGCCGTGGTAGCCGATGAAGTGAGAACGCTCGCTAAGCGTACTCAAGATTCTGCGAGCCAGATTGACGAACTCATCACCTCGTTACAGCGTGGCGCTAAAGATGCGTTAGAGTCGATCAAAGAGAGTCACAGCACGGTTTCAGATGCTTCGACTCAGGCACAACAAGCCTCTCAGAACCTGCATGTGATTAACCAACACATCCAAGATTTGAATCAGGCCAACAGCCAGATCGCAGTATCTGTTGACGAACAAGATTGCTTAACCAAGTCGTTGGGTGAAAACGCGCAAGGTGCAAACACCATCGCACAAAGCAACCAAGAGTCGGTCAGCAGCATTTCTGGTGCCGCGAGTGACTTAACCGAGGTTGCTCATCATCTAGAGAGCCAAGTAAATCGATTTAGAACCTAGCTGACTTTAAGTCTCTGTTATTTCGAGCCTCGTTTATTGAAAATATGGCGAACACGGTTTATATAATAAGAAAGCCCCCAGCACATTCGTGTTGGGGGCTTTTTAGTGAGCTAAATACTTATAGCCAGATTGAGGCTACTGAATCTTTAAACGTTGAATCAGTGTCTCTTCATCTAATTGATACAGCTCATCGAGTAAGTTCATCTGCAAGCTACCCGGGCCGCGTGAGTTCTCAGCTGCGATTTCACCAACCACACCCAACACCGCTGCGGCAGCCAAGCCACTGTCATCACCGACTGCAGCGAAAGCTCCCGTTAATGCAGTAAGAGTACAACCCATGCCCGTCACATACGGCATCATTGGATGACCATTGTTTAACGTCACAACACTGTCTTTGGTGACAACGTAATCCGTCTCACCAGAAATCACCACATTCGCGCCGTATTCAGCGACTAAGCATTGCGCTGCGCCTAATGCAGCATCACTGCTATCCAGCGCATCAACGCCTTTGCTCTGTGCTTGCTCACCCGCTAGCGCAATGATCTCAGACGCGTTGCCACGAATGATTAGCTTATCCGCTAAGCGTGCAATTTCTCGAGAAGTCTCGGTACGCAGTGTACTTGCGCCACAACCCACAGGGTCAAGAACCACAACCTTGTTGTTCGCGTTCGCTTGCTCAACAGCAAAACACATTCTTGGCGTCCAAACACTGTCGAGCGTGCCGATGTTGATCACAAGCGCGCCAGAGAAAGACATCATCTCAGCCAGTTCTTGCTGCGAGTGCGCCATGATAGGCGAAGCGCCAATCGCCAATAACGCATTGGCCGTGTTGTTCATCACAACGTAGTTAGTGATGTTCACAACCAGTGGCTTTTGCTCTCGTACTGCGCGCAACGATTGGATGATTTGTTCAGTTAGCATGGATAAATCCTTATTCGTAAAAGTCGCTTTTAAGCCGAGGTTGAATCATTGAGAGCGTTCAGCCCTTGCTGCCAAAAAGCCACTTCCATACGCGTTGCGGTTTTGAAGATATGAACGATGTTCTGACCGCGCTCGCTGTTGATATCAATTTCAGCAAGCAGCTGATTGAAGTATTCTGCGCCCGTTGCCACGCCAGATTGGAACTCTTCACCGCCATACAGTTGCAGCCAGCTTGCGTATGGGTTGCCTTCTAATACAGTATCGCTGCTTTCTAACAGCGCTTTACCAATCACAGCGTAACCAATTGAACACGGAGCCAGTGCCGCATATAAGTCAACAAGATCACCCGTCATGCCTGCATCCAGAACGTAGCGCGTGTAAGCGACTGTGCCGAAATCTTCCGGTTCGTTTTCTAAGTCAGATTCGGTTAAACCCCATTGACCACAGTAAGTCACGTGGTGAGAGATTTCAGAATCAAGCAGAGCATGAACACTAGGCAGTGCACGACGCATATCAGCCAAGGTTTTAGCCTTGTAAATTGCCAATGCATAAGCACGTGCATACTGCTTCAAAAACAGAAAATCTTGTTTCAAATAATGCAGAAAACAAGGCTGAGCGAGTGTGCCGTTTGCCAACGTTTTAACAAAATCATGCTCTGTGTAGTCTTGCCAATCTTGTTGACAGGCTTGGATTAAGTCTTGGTATTTCATGAGATTCCTTAGTCAAAAGTCGGTACGTAGTCAGCCGCTTTTGGTAGTGATTTGATAATGCCTTTGTCGAACATAAACTGCGCGTAATCGTCGTAACGTTTTAGATCAACCGCTGAAGGGCGAAGTGCAAAACGAGTCAGTGTGTCGTTCCATGCGCGTTGATTAAGCTCGTTGTTCAACGTATCTGGTGAATACGCAACAAACTCGCTCCATGACTCTTGTGGGTGGTTCACGATGTAAGTTGTTGCTTGCTCCAATGCTTTGTTGAACGCTTTGATCGCTTCATCATCGTGCTGCTTTGCGTTCGCAACAAAGATAAGCTCATCGTAAGCTGGCACACCGTGCTCTTCTGGGAAGAATGCTTTTGCTTTAAAACCTTCAAGGGCTAGCTGGTTAGTTTCGAAGTTACGTAGGCCACCCCAGATTGCATCTACCTTTCCCGATGCCAATGAAGATGAAAGTGCCCAACCGACATTGATGGTTTGCACGTCTGTAAATGCAACATTTTCTTGAGCTAGCATGGTGCCGATGGTCGCTTCTTCGTTACCCGCAATCGCAATACCGATCTTTTTGCCTTTCAGATCCGCTAGTGAATCGTTCTTGCCATTATCCAGTACCATTAGTGTGTTCAGTGGCGTCGCGATAAGGGTTGATGCACGAACCAAAGGAAGACCCGCTGCCACATCCATAGTTAAACTTGGTTGGTAAGTTACCGCTAAATCGACCTTACCTGCCGCAACCAATTTTGCTGGCGTGCTTGGGTCAGCTGGTTCTTGAATTTCAATGTCTAAGCCTTGGTCAGCAAAGTAGCCACGCTCTTGAGCGATCACAATTGGGCCATGGTTCGGGTTCACAAACCAATCCAACATCAGTGTCAGTTTCTTTTGTTCAGAGTCCGCTAGAGCATGACCTGAAACCAATGAAGCAAGCAGTGCCACTGCACCTATCAATTTTGTATTTTTCACGGTTAACCTTTCCTTTTGAATATTATTATTGTGTTTATAGAGCTAATTTTTAACGAAGTTTTGTTTAGATAAATAGCGTGAGCGAAGCTTTATTAAACAAGTGTTATCGAACCATTACTGGTTCTCCCAAGGGATAGCTTTTTTGAGTAACTTGTCTGTGATGAAGTAGAGCGAGATAGACAGCACCGCCAAGATAAACAAGGCCGCAAACATCTCATCAATGATCATGCGCGCGTTGGCCTGTAGCATTAGGTAACCCAGCCCTTCACTCGAGCCCACCCACTCCCCGACGACCGCGCCAATTGGGGCAATAACCACCGCCACACGAATGCCAGACGCTAATGTTGGCAGCGCAGCAGGCAGTTGGATATAACGCAGCAATTGCCATTTCGATGCACCCATCGTCTTGGCAAGATCGAGATAACCTGTCGGTGTATTACGTAAGCCGTCATAACAACAAGTGGTCACGGGGAAGAAGATAATGATCGCTGCCATCACCACTTTTGAGGCGATGCCATAACCAAGCCACAACATCAATACTGGCGCAATCGCAAACACAGGGATCGCTTGGCTAGCGATTAAGATAGGCAATAGCCAACGTTTCAACGGATCAAACATCAACATCTGCAGGGCGAAAAACAGCCCCATCGACAAACCGAGTATCAAGCCAAGTAAGATCTCCTGCGCAGTCACCCAAGTGTGTTTGAGTAACACATCGTAACGTTCAATCAGCTTTAAAAAGACTTCTGCCGGAGCGGGAAGAATGAAGCTCGGCATCTCGAAGATAACGACCACCATTTGCCATAAACCGAGAATCACAGCACTGCTGATAAGCAAACGCATAACGGGATTCATCTGACGAGGACGTGTAGTTGTGATCTGTGTGTTAGTTGAACGAGCCACAGCTTCGCTTCGCGTTAGATCATTCATAATCACGCTCCAACTGATCTAAGATCGCTTGTTGTAACTCAGCACATTCACCATCTAACACTCTTGGTGTCGCTGTGTTAGGCACAGACAATGACTGAGCATTCGCAGGTGTGCCTTGCAACACATACAAATTATCCGCCAAGCGCACCGCTTCTTGTGGATCATGGGTGATCAACACAACGGTTTTATCTCTTAACAGCTCACACGCTAAGCTCTGTAGTTTGTGTCTTGTTACCGCATCCAGCGCAGAGAACGGTTCATCCATCAGCACCACTGGCTTGTCTTGCATTAAGGTTCGAGCCAAAGCAACACGCTGGCGCATACCACCAGACAATTGATCCGGCATAGTAGACGCCTGATCAGCCAAACCAACCGCAGCTAACAACTCTAGTGCTTGATTGGTTTGCAGTGCTTTATCAGAAACTGGATTCTGAAAACGATGACTCAGGCAAACATTGTCGATGACCGATAGCCATGGCAGTAACAAATCTTTCTGCGCCATGTAAGCGATGCGATCGGTTAAAGGCAATTCATCAGACGTTGCCAATGTGCCCTGCCACTCCACCTTGTCGTCCAGCAAGCCTGCCAGATAACGCAATACCGTAGTTTTTCCGCAGCCACTTCTACCCAGCAATACTGTCCACTTACCTGCGTTTAAGCTAAGCGACAACCCAGACAAGGTCGCGTACTCGCTGTCTCGGTAACGTAACGTCGCGTTGCTGAGTTGAACGCCAACCGTATTAACGGACATTACCGTGTCCAGCGAAGAAGTGATTTACCGGGCCATGACCTTGACCAACTTGCAACTCATCAGCATGAGCAATCGCGCGAGAAATGTATTGTTTGCCTAGGTCAACAGCTTCTGCCAGCGTGTTGCCCTGAGCCAAGAAAGAAGCAATGGCAGATGAAAGCGTACAGCCCGTGCCGTGGGTGTTTTTAGTCGGGAAACGCTTCGCGCTAATTAAGGCAGACGTCGTCGGGAGAATCAGTAGATCGTTACTGTTTTCATCTTTCTCTAAATGACCGCCTTTGAGAAGAACGGCTTTAGCACCTAGTGCGCGTAAATCTTCAATCATGCCCTGCATTTCAGCTTCGCTTTCAGGTACCGGCTTGCCTGTTAGCGCCGCACCTTCTGGCAAGTTAGGAGTAATGATGTCTGCCAGTGGAATCAGTTCTTGTTTCAGCGTTGTAATGGCAGAGTTTTCTAAGAGAAGATCGCCACTTGTCGCGACCATTACAGGGTCAATCACAAGATGCTTAGGTTGGTACTGCTTAATTTTGTCAGCGACGACTTTGATGATTTGCGAATCAGCCAACATGCCGACTTTTACTGCCACGATATTCAGATCAGTAAAAACCGCATCTAACTGGCTAGCAACATGGTCGAGTGGAATAGGAAAAATGGCGGAAACGCCTTGCGTGTTCTGGGAAGTGATAGCGGTAATTACCGAACAAGCGAAACTACCTGTAGCAGACATGGCTTTAATATCAGCTTGGATACCGGCACCGCCGCCACTGTCTGAGCCAGCGATCGTCAATACAATCGGAGTGTTCGTGCGAATCGAACCATCAGCAGAGTGCTGTGAAACTGAGGCTTTTGGCGTTAAATCTTTTGAAATAGAACTGTGTGTCATTGTCGCTCCTACTATCTTACAAGACGTAGGAGAACGAACACCGATCGAAGGAGAAGTCGCAATAGGCTCATGAAAGCTTTCATGGGTGCAGACGTAGATCGAGTGCTTATAGTTCCCTACGCCAGTGTTAACTGAATCAGGTTCAACGGGTCTCGACTAACGATCTCAGCAAACACCAAATAAGGTATATGCCCCCCGACTATTGATAGCGATAGTAACAGCACTCTCACAACTGAGATACTGATTTTATTCAATTATAAGAATTACGCATGAATGAATTTCAATTAGGCACTACAAAACAAATACTTATAGCGTTCCTTTAGCTGGCTTCGACTGTATCAACAAGCACAGCACAATCAGAAACATACCTAGCCAACCTATAAAAGGAATCAGCTCACCGACAACGCAGACGGCAAGCACCGCTGCAACTACTGGTTCAAACAGGGTCAGCAGATTGGCACTGCTCGCGGTCACGTGGCGTAAACCAAAACTGAACGCGATATAGCCCAAGCATTGTGGAATTAACGTCAGATAACTGATGACTAATACGTTAATCTGCGAGGAAAACAGGTTCTCACCCGTAAACCAGAGCGTTGGCAGCAACAGCATCGCACCAAGGCCAAAAATACTGCCCATCGCCGCTTGTGACTTAATCCCTTTGTCGATCAGTGCTTTGGTCGCCCAAGAATAAATGGCGTAACACAACCCAGCGACCAGACCTAAAGCAATACCTAACAGCTTGAGATCATCACCGGATTCATTCGTCGATGAAGATTCTGAAAACACCAACAACCCAATACCCACCACACCAATCGCAAAGCTAGTGAGCCAACGTTTGTTGATATTATTCTTTTTGCTAATCAGACACTCTAACAGAGCCGAAAAGAAAGGTGCGGTTGCAATCGAAACCACGGTACCAATCGCCACGCCTGATAATTTCATTGAAGAATAGAAAGCTAAAGGATAGATCGCCAAAGCCAAAGCGCTCACTGCCAACAGCTTCTTGTTCTGCAAAAGTTTGTCGAAAGCGAATAGGATTTTTCGATACGCCAAGCCGGCTTGCATTAGGCCACCGACGCCCATAGAGAAAGCACCAATTGCTAATGGACTTAGATCGGGAGCAAAGCTTGCAGCGGTGCCTGTCGTGCCCCATAAAATAGAAGCAAACAAGATGGCTAAAGTGCCCGTTTGGAATTCGTTAACGCGATTGATGGCAAGATTCATTTCTATTACCCAATTTTCAGTTCTGAAATAGATAATAGTGAAGATTGATAAAAGTTAGTTTGCCGAAAGGACGCTATTGTTGTTTCTAAAGACTCTCTTTCATGGAGCCTAGAAACGCCCTTGGTGACATTCCAAAGTGCTGAGAGAAACGACGACTGAAAGCAGATACATCACTATAACCCACATTTTCGGCAATCAATTGAACCGGTAAATCGGTGTGGGTTAACAAGGCTTGAGCTTTCTCCATACGATATCGAGTGATGTATTTAAGCGCACTGATACCCAGGCACTCTTTGAAGCATTTTTTGAATTGAGTAGGGCTCAAACAGGCCGTTTCAGCAAGTTGTGAAATGGACAACGGCTGGGTGTAGTTATCCGCGATCAGCCTTTGTACGGCACGGATTCTTGGGTCGATGCTCTTGCTCACTTGTTGTTGCTCTAACAGCAGTGAGAACACCTCCACGATTGATGACTCAATACCACTATCGACCTGATATTCCAGCTGCTTCTCAACAAACAACAAGAAGCTCATCAAAGGTGGCGTTATCGTGAAAACCGAGAGCTCATGCTCCAACAAGTGCTGCGGCAACTCCGCCATATCCGCGACAATAAACCGCGCGGCTTCATCCGCCTTAAACGCATGCGCTGTGGTTACCGGAATCACCACACATTCTCCCACGGCCACTTTGCCGACATACCCCACCATCTCGATATTGATACTGCCTTGGATCGGCAATACCAGTTGATGATGATCATCATGAGCATGGGTATTAAATTGCTTGGTGTAAGATCGAATGCTTAAGCTAGATTTCATGAGCAACACCGGAGTACATTTCGCTAGGTTCAAGTAAGAGATACAACGTTACATTATCACTTCCCTAGAGTCACACTCAATGCACATCAAATTCATGCTTAACTAGGTGACATGATCAAAAACGGCCTCCAAATAAGAGGCCGTTTTTATTCGAATGCTAAATCACGTCAAAGATTTAAAACGATACTTGGTTATCCTGACCAACCAATACCTGAACACTATTTTGAACATCATAGATTTCAAAACCATCAGCAACCGGATCTGCATTGTCTTCATCACTGTCGTACTGCGCAGTACAGGTATAACCCAATGAGTAAGTACCTGGATCAATGAAGCCCAGAGAGAACTTATAGTTAGTCTGTGCTTGATTCATTGTCACTGACGCTGAAGTGATCGGTTTCACTTCATCACTGCCGCCAATCGGAGCCATGTCAGCTTTATCAACATCACCTTCATACAAGTACACCGACTGAACGAATGTATTGTCATTTGTAGGGTTACAAGCTTCAAAAGTTGTACTCGCAACAGTCCCTTCAATGTTTCCTGTCTCAACCGTATTGATAAGGCTCACAGACGTTCTTTGAATGGTGTAATCAGGGAGACTTGAACTGTTCTTTAGCCCACGTCGAAGATCGAACTCGACAACAAAGTCGTTACTTTGTTGGTTCACATTAAATGAGTTGTTAAAGAAAAGCACGCCAGCGCTATCTTCTTTACCCACGCCTTGCGGGCACGCGCCTTCACCTTTCACTGTTAACTCACGAGTCATACCATCGTTTTCTATCACGTAAGATGGATCTGTTGGATGATCGCCGTCATTTGCGAACACACACAACTTATAACTGCCTACCGGAATGACCTCATTTTCAATCAAAGGAAGCGCCTCGCTGCCTTGGTAATCCAACAAATTCACACTTAATGGAATCGGATCCTCACCATCTGGCAATGGATCGCCATTTTCATCAACGTAATCGCCGTTTTCGTCCGTTTTATACACATCATAAATCAGTGGCGAACCTCCCTCTTGAGGAAGCAAAGCGACCTTACTGAATGTCACGGTGACGTCTTTAACATCATCAATGGGCGCATCACTCACGCTCAAGGTAATGGGTGTCGTGCTGCTTGATGAACCTGAATCACCGCCACAACCAACAAGCCCAGCCAGCACAAGGCTCGCTAAAGCGATTTCCTTTAAATACTTCATAACTCATGTCCTATAAATCACTGCTTAATAGAGGGCTTAGTTTGTTGCCCTCTTATTCTTTTCCTTAATGTGACTCATAGATAAACCGCGCTTATGGCCAAATCGGTTAGCCCTATTATTCAAGGCTTTCTTCATCCAAAAACTCTGTTCATCAAGGTGCACATATCAGGTCGCACATAGGTTAATTAAGTCTAGTAAGTAAATTGTCAGTAGTCGCACGTATTTGGCAAGGTTGCTGTCAATTGTGTTGAAATAGTCGGTATGTATAGGGTCGGAGAGGATGATTGGATGTAATCAAATCAAGGTAAAAAATCGCCCCCAAGATCAAAAAAGGCCGTTAAGACAGCCTATTGCTGAACTTAAACGACCTTTTTATTGAATGTGGATTAAGCTAAATCGGTATTAGCTCATTCAAATTCACTTATTTTTGAAGTTGCTCTTTAGCGGCTTCAACCTTAGAAAAATCTAGGCCAAGCTCTTCAACTGCTTCTTTGATTAGCGCAGGATTTTGCATTACCTGACCCATCAGCATTTGAAGCTTATCTTGTGGTAAACCAAGTTGGCTGATTGTCGCCATTGCTGCAAGAGGGTTCTCTGTCAACGTCTTGAATATCTCGCTGATCTGCTCGTCGCTGATATTGTTCTCTTTCAACATTGCTAAAATCGGGTTCATTTTTTTGCCTTTGAAACACTAAATTAAATAGGAGCACAGCATACCATCTAGCTGTGCTCGATTGTACTAGCAAGTGAAGCTTTGGTTTAACACGAACTGTGCTTTTCCCAAACGCAAATAATGCTTGGGCTTAGCGAGACTCTAATGGGTAAGAGCGGTAGCTCCACATACCATACGTTCTCAGTGCGTCACGGTAGATGCCTAGAAGCTCACCACTGCTCGCTTTCTTAAGATCTTCTAATGGCTTATCTGGGTAAGAAACCGTATCAAAGGTGATGCCCTGAGGGCCAGTTTGCCAGCTAGCAATTTCAAACAGAGTTTGACCACGACGAACATGGCTTGCCGAGCTGATAATGGTCGCATGTTTAATATCATGACGAGCAAGCGCATAGCTACTGAACAAGGCATTGCCTACCGTGCTGGTCGCGTAGTTCTCTTCAATGATGCGGTCTTTGCTTACCCCTTTTGAGATAAGCCAATCCGCCATTAACTTACCTTCTGTCTTATGGTTCTTAGGCACGCCGCCGGTTAACACGATCATCGCGTCTGGGTTCGCTTTCGACATTGCTAATGTCGTTTCAAGACGTTCAATCAAGATCTCATGCATAGAACCATCAGGGTTAAGCGCGTAACCCAAAGTGACGATGGCACCGTGGTCGCTCAACAGTCCCTTATCCGCAGACTCTTTAAGAGGTGTTTCTAACACGCGGTCGACCGTTGCAAAAATACGTTTGATGTCTTCTGCTTTACCTTTGTTCAGGCTTTCCAGCTTCTCCATGTGCTTATTCGATTCACTTTCATTGCCTTCAAATCGCTGCCAAACCGCTAGATACGCATGAAGGTCGACATCGTCTGGCGCAACCGTCAGTGCTTGTTCAAACAACTCAATAGCGCGTTCTGCGTTCTTGTTGTAGATCTGAGCGTTCGCTGCCGAGATCAACAAGTCAGTACGGTAAGGTTCTAGTTGGTACGCTTCTAACAATCGGTTAGTCACAATTTCCATGTTGCTTGGCATTTTAGCCGTGAAGCCCGCGTGTGAAATTCTTGCCGGAGACTTAAACGCCTGCAACGCATCAAGAAGTAATTGGTCGACAACTTGTCGCTTAGTCACCAACTGCGCGTAATCCGCTGAAGCCTGTACTGCGCCATCGTTAGCAGCAAAAGAATAAGGTGTTGCGCCAAAAGCGAGCATGCCACCAAGAGCGAGGGCGATAATGTTCTTTTTCATGGAAAGATCCTGTGTCGTTAAGTGTTCACATCAGATTTGCTCACCAATGTAAGCCGCCAAGATTAAAAAACCGTGAACCAAACCTTACTCTCCAAGGTTAATAATCATTTGTTGCATAAGATGTGGCTGCAGATCACGATTTTATGCGCCAGAGTAAGCTCAAATATCCAGATAGCTTCGAATTATGAGGAGCTCCCTCGATGTCTTTGGAATATTTAACTTCGAATCCCACCTGCCTATTTTATCTAAATCCGTAAGTTTCGAAGCTCTGTCTTATTTCTAAATGAGCGTTTTATGTTCATTATTTCAGCAACTTAAACGCCATCTCCCTTTCAGTCCACGCTCATTCACGTTTGCTCAACCAAGTTCAAAAAGCACAGAGTGTGATATCAAATCAGTCAATTCACAGAAAACTCAAAATCATCATTGAACGATCGTTCAAGTGGTGCTTTAATGAATGACCAATACAAGGAGTTACCTCATGCTTAAGTTCTATTTTCACCAAACACCCAATCCAATGAAGATCGCTCTGTTTCTAGAAGAGACAGGCCTAGATTTTGAACTTGTTCCTGTCGATACCTTAAAGGGCGAGCAGCATTCACCGGAATATCGTTTAATCAATCCAAATGGCAAAACGCCTGCGATTGAAGACGAAGGACAACGTGTATTCGACTCTAACGCTATCCTGCTGTACCTATCTGAGAAAACAGGCAAGCTAGCTGGTCAGCCAGAAGACAGAGCTGAACTACTCTCTTGGATGATGTTTATCGCCAGCGGACTTGGCCCTTATTCCGGTCAATCGGTACACTTCCGTCATGCTGCGCCAGCAGGCCTAGACTACGCTGTGAACCGTTACCTACGTGAAGCACAACGTCATTACGAAGTGTTAGAAAAGCACATGGAAGATCGTGAGTTTATCGTCGGAAATGAGTACACCATTGTCGATGTCGCTGCATGGGGTTGGATTGATAAAGCACCTTTCGTGCTTGGTGAAGAAGGCTTAGAACCTTACCCGAATTTGAAGCGCTGGTTCGATGCAATCAACGCCCGCCCTGCCGCACTACGTGCCCGCGAAATCGGCAAAGACGTCGAGTTTAAAACCGAACGTGATGAAGAAGCAAAACGAGCACTGTTTCCTTCGAATTATGCGAAGTAGAAGATGCTAGGGATTCAGTACTCTCCTAAGTGACAGCTAAACCTCAAACAAAAAGAGCCGATGAAATCGGCTCTTTGATCTTTATACCAATCGTACATGGACAAAATATACATCTCTCGTCAAACAGAAAAGTTACACGAAAAAGGAACCATCACTGACGCTTAAAGGTAAATGTACCGATATACGCCCCCGTAGTTCGATGAATTCCATCAACAAAATCGGTATCAGAAATATTGGATGTAAGAAGCTCTATATTCATTTTCGGGGAACTATCTGAATTAGCAGACCCAAAAGTAACTCCACTATCAGTCCCCGAGTCATACACCTTAAGGTCTACTTGAACTTGATCTACCCACGTTCCATTTTGGTAAAGGTTCAAGCTATCAACACCGACAAACCAATCCGGACTGGGAGCAACCATAGTAATTATGCTAACTAAAGGGAAATCTTCATCGATATCGAATGTTAATTCTAATTGACTCTGTCCATTAGGAAGTCCACCTCCTTCAATTAAGGATTGGCTGTTACCTAAATTTTGAATATCCCCAATTTCTGATTTGATGACATTAGTGCTGCCAGTCTCAGCTACTTCTTCAACACCAGGGCTTGATTGACTACCTCTTTGAAATAATCTTGCTGATGTATTATGTGTCATTCCTATAAGTGGTGAGAAGTGAGAGTTTGAAGGGTAATTTGTCGGGAAGCTGGTCGAAGTCCAATTACTCGAAAATGTGACTTTATACGATACTGCACTTTCAGGAATAGAAGAATTCGTAGAATCACTTGAGCCACCACCGCAAGCAGTAATTATAATACTTGATGCCAATAAGAGAGCGACTCTCCAGTTTAGTTGATTGCATTTCATAAGTTAGTTCCTATTCCTTAGATACAATTAATATAGACCTAAGAACAGTGATTAAAATTTCAACAAACATTCACAATACAAATAAAAAAAACAATATTACCCAAATAAGTCGCTGTAACCCTTAAGTATCAATGAATTGGTGATGATTCAGATCTCAAATATGGTTCTAAATAAATTGGTTCACCGCTTAAACAAAAAAGAGCCGCTAAAAAGCGGCTCTTGATTTTCAAACTATTCGAATCCGTTCAGATTACTCTTTACCGAATACGTTGTTCTCTTGCTCTTGTACACGGATGAAAGTCGTACGCTTAGTTAGCTCTTTAAGCTTTGCTGCGCCTACGTATGTACAAGTTGAACGTACACCACCAAGGATGTCAGAAATCGTGTAATGAACTGAACCACGGTATGGAAGTAAAACAGTTTTACCTTCCGCAGCTCGGTACTTAGCAACACCACCTGAGTGCTTGTCCATAGCCGACTGAGATGACATGCCGTAAAATTTCATGTATTGCTTACCGTCTTGCTCTACAACTTCACCGCCTGACTCAGAGTGACCTGCTAGCATACCGCCTAGCATTACGAAGTCAGCACCGCCGCCGAACGCTTTAGATACGTCACCCGCACATGAACAACCACCGTCACCGATGATCATGCCGCCAAGGCCGTGTGCTGCGTCACCACACTCGATGATTGCAGAAAGTTGAGGGTAACCTACGCCTGTTTTAACACGTGTAGTACAAACAGAACCAGGGCCGATACCAACCTTAACAATGTCTGCACCAGCTAGAATTAGCTCTTCAACCATGTCACCTGTTACAACGTTACCAGCAGAGATAACTTTGTCCGGGAATTCAGCACGTACTTTTTGTACGTATTCAACTAGGTGCTCTGAGTAGCCGTTAGCGATATCAATACAGATAAATACGAAGTCTTCGCTAAGAGCCATGATCTTCTTAACTTTCTCGAACTCAGCTTCAGATGTACCCGTTGATACAAAAACGTTGTTCAGTGTTTTCTTGTCTGCTGTTTTAGCGAACTCAGCCCACTGCTCTACTGTGTAGTGCTTGTGTACTGCAGTCATAACACCGTGCTCTGCTAGAGCAGCTGCCATTTCAAAGCTTGCTACCGAATCCATGTTCGCTGCAATTACTGGAGTACCAGACCATTGACGACCGCTATGCTTGAATGTAAAATCGCGGGTTAATTCAACTTGAGAACGGCTTTTAAGGGTAGAACGCTTCGGACGGAAGAGTACATCTTTGAAACCTAACTTAAGTTCTTGTTCGATACGCATGGTGTTTTCCTTGATTCATAAAATTATGTGTCTCTCGCGAAATGCGTAGTAAAACCGTTGGCAGACGGGTTTACTTTTCTTCGGACACAAAAAAACCGGAGCGTTGGCAGACGCTCCGGTTTTCAGCATTATAGGTCGTGATTTAGTAACAGCAAGTCTGATATTTCACTTTTTTTTATGCTATCCTCTCAAAGATTCCATATCCGCTAGAACTTCCTCAGTTACACTTTCCAACTAAATTCTTATTAATTAATAACTTAGCGAACCATTCGCGCAAACGCTGTTGGTTTATTGCGCAATCGTTTTCTTTCATATTTCACGCAATATCGCCCTCATAATGCAAATATGTGAAGAAAGTGCCTCGAAATCACATAAAAACCACACTTTTCTCCAACAAAAAAATGCCTTTTTTCTTAAATAAATTCGATTATTTTCCAATTTTTATCTGTTTTTGACCAAATTGGCCAATCTCGTGACGTTTCTGTTTTGCGGTCACTTGGAAAAGTAGAGTAAAAAGGGCTAAATCTAGAGACCAATATTCACTTGGGTTTGAGAGTCGAGCCCTCGCACTCCATTAAATGAAGCTTTCAAGCTTAGACTTTATAAATCCAATTTCTATTCACCCATAGCATTACCGTTCCAAAAGCACGTTTCGTGGTTGCCCTTTCGTTCATTTAACCTGGAAGACTCTGCAAAGCGCATAGAAAAAGACGATTGGTTGACGTGAAAAACTGGGGAAAAGATAAGATTTGAAGAATAGAAAGCAAAAAAATGGCTAAGGTGGTTAACCTTAGCCATTTTTATTCGCTGATTAGACTGATGCTAATACGCACATAGAAAAGTACTATTTAGTGAATAGAGCAGTGTTAGTTCTTTTGAGAGACTAACGCTTCTGCAGTTGCATCTTGAATAGACAAGAACAATGAGCTGACTTGTCCTGTTGGTGAGCGCATCGGGTTCAGCGTCACGTTCTGATACATGAAATCAGCTTGTTGGGTTACTGGCCTAACGTTACGACACTTAAACAGATAAGGCCTTTGTTGCCATGTAATGAAGCTACGGCAGCCTAGATCGTAGACTGGCTTGGTTTTGAGCCTAAACCACTCTTCAGGGATCTCAGGGAACAGTTCAAAGATCGACTTACCGATCGCATCATGTGATTGCTTACCACTATGGTGCGTCATGAAACCATTCCAGACTTGTACCTGAAAATCACGGTTAATAACCACCAGCCCCATATCGACGTTTTGAACCATATCCACCATCCAGTGGAACTGTTCAAATTCAGCAGGAAGATTCAGCATATTAAAACTCCTCCATTAGGTAGGCCAATTTGTTGTCTAGAAGAGGCAGAGACTCATCAACAAACATAAATAGAAGGTCACAACGGATGGACGTGCCGTCTATGTTGTAGCTGACTTCGAAGGTCATGGTCTTTTTGAACGAGCCGCTGGTATTTTCAATCACCGAATCAATCGAGATGTGTTGACCTAGCAGCACAGGAGAGCTCTGGAAGAAACGAACTTCTGATTGCTCCCCTAACCCATTCAAGAAAGAGCCGACTAAGATGTTCGATACATCCATCAACAACTCTAATTCTTCTAGCTGCTCGCTTTCTGTTGGCACCTTCATAAGCTTCTTAAGATCGCTCACACTGGAATCGCTCAACAAAACTAGTGCTTCACCTGCAATGCCTTCTCCGCTGAAGCCTTGGCAAACACCCGACACTTGGTCGTTGTCGGCTAGGTCACGAAGTGCCATGTGCAATTCACTCACTTCGAAGATGTTAACGTTCGGCAGCGGTAGGTGAACAAACACATTAAAGTGACGAGCCAGTGCATCAGCTGCACGGCCTATCGCTACGTTCGCGACTTCCATATAGATATCGCGTCTGCGAAGTATTGGCAGTTCTAAAGCGGTTGGGGTAATGATTTGAGGTTGTTTTGGCGGCTCGACATGCTCACGTAAAATGGCTTTTAGCGCTTCTTTATCGATCGGCTTTTGCAAAAATGCTTTGGCGCCAAGATCCAGCACCTTCTGTTGTGCTTGTGGTTGTATGTCACCAGAAACAACGACAACTGGCGTGGTATCGCCTAAACGTTTCATCTCTTCCAATGTGCCATAGCCGTCTAATTCCGGCATGGTTAGGTCGAGGAACATCAATTTGAACTGGTTTTTAGCGAGCTCTTCAAGTGCATTAAGCCCATGAACAGCAAAAGTTATATCTGCATTTAGAGAACTAGGCAGTGACCGAGCCATCTGCTTCCTTGCTAACGCAGAATCATCACATATAAGAACTGGGAACGACATAAATGCACCACTGACAAATTAAAGCTAATTCGAACGAGTGTAACAGAACATTATAGTATCAGGTACGGGGTGAATGAATTTATGTGTAGATTATTAGTAAGAATGATGGAACAAGCAGGTGAGCTATTATCTGGCATTATTCTTCATGAAAAACAATATGCTACAAAGGTAATAACCGTTGATCATTATAGAGTAATAGCACTTTTTGATAGAGCAATAGAGCTAATTTATGAAATGACAGCCTTAATAAGTGAGTTTATTAAGGCTCGGTTTGCTCATTCATTTATCGGCTTTATGTAGCCATGATAAGAGACGTAATGTGAAGAACTAGAACTGGTATGAAGGCCATAGGATCAGTAATGCGAAACGTATAACCACAGCAAACACCAATAAAGCGATACCTAAACGATACCATTTGTATTCCGCGATACTCATTGGGATACGCTTATAAAACATCGTAATCACGCCCTTCCAATCGCTACTGCGCCTTCCGTACTGCATCATGCTCGTCAAAACAAACAGTGCGCCAAGCACTAACATTCCTTTTTCAGCCCAGAACAATCCAACTTCCATTTGTGTATTCCTTGATAAAACGGTGAGCAACTCAAATCATTCTAGTCACGTTTTAGCTCGGTTTCTGTAAGACCAAGGTCTAAATTACGAAGTACGCAATTCAGGGCTTTTACCTGATAGCTGATAGCTGATAGCTGATAGCCCATTGTTGGTAATTAGAAACTGGTAACTGGTCATTGATAGTTCTTGGTCAGCATTACAAAGTTTATCGTTCAAGGTTCCGTGGTAAAAGCGAGCATCACAAGCAGATCACGAATAAGCATGAGTCGAGAGATCCGGAGACTTACTGTTCTTTTGAATGACACGCATCAGCTGGATAAGCAGCAGAATACCTGTCACACCTAAACCAACACCGATTCCGCCCCAGATTCCTGCCAATTCAAACTTAGACATCAAATACCAAGCCGCTGGCAAACCAAATACCCAGTAACCAATGGCTGTCATTACGGTTGGCATTGAGACAATCTTCATCCCTCTCAACAGGTTAATCGCCAATAACTGCCAAGCGTCTACAATAAAGCACAACGCAACCACCCAAATAACAGAGGCCAATAGCGAAGTCATTGCGCCCGTACCATCGTCTAACTTGAAGATAGACGCGATCATTTCTGGCCAGATAATGAACACGGCAGATAAGGCTACGCTCAACACCGACACCAATATAAAGCTTAGAATCGAGGTTCTTTTGATGCCTTCGTAGTTACCCGCACCGAAATCACGGCCAACCAAAATCGCCGCAGCTTGTGAGAAACCGAAATTGAAGTTCCAAGTAAAGCTTAAGCATTGCAGTAGGATTTGGTGCAGTGCTAGAGAAGCAATACTGATCGTCCCCGCCATCAGAGTTCCGCCGTATATCAAGCCATGTTCAAGTAATGCAGCGAGCCCAATAGGCAAACCCATCATCAATAAAGGGCTCATTAATTTGATTGAATACTCTTCTGTGTTTAACCAAGGGGCGAACTGCTTAAACTCGTCACGCTTAAATACCCAAACCGTGTATCCAACCATCACGATAAAGGCCGCGATAGCCGTACCTAGCCCTAAACCGGTTAAACCCATGTCTAATTGGAAAGTTAAGAAGTAGCTCACTGGCACATTCAGAATTACGGTGATGATAGACATCACCAGAATAGAGCGCACATTACCAAACGCACTGGTTAATCCACGCAGTACCAACAAAATAAGCGAAGGCAGCATCACCCATTTCAAGGCATGCACATATTCCATTGCTAAAGTGATCACTTCTGGTGGCTGTTTGGCTGCTTCTAATACCAACGGAGCAAACCAGAAGCTGGCCATTAAGGTCACGCTGAGCACGAATGCCAACATAGTTGCGCCTTTCACCGCCAATCTGATTTGTGTATTACCAAACTCAGGGCGAGCTACGCGCTGACCGTAAGCGATCGCAATCAAGTTCGCGACACACCCCACGGTGCTGCTCGCAATAATAAAGATGAAAAAGTAGATAGAGGCGCCTAAGCCACCAGCCGCAAGGGCTGACACACTGATACGCGACATCATCCAAACATCAGTAAGGACTAACGCCATAGAGATCAGCTGTGAAATGA
The DNA here is from genome assembly GCF_041475145.1 of Vibrio sp. 10N.222.49.A3. Classification (NCBI taxonomy): domain Bacteria; kingdom Pseudomonadati; phylum Pseudomonadota; class Gammaproteobacteria; order Vibrionales; family Vibrionaceae; genus Vibrio; species Vibrio sp. 10N.222.49.A3. The sequence continues at coordinate 17,331 of NZ_JBFRVM010000123.1, read as the reverse complement.
TCAAAGGGAATGCAAGAGTGAGTATTTTTTTCATGAGCGCCTCAGGTAATTTCGCCCAAAATACGATCGATGAAGCTGGCGTTCAATTGATAAATTTGCGACTCTAACATTCCATAAACTCATGCGAACGAATTATGACCCCATATCCTAGCTTGCCATCATCCCATAATGGCTTAAAAGCCTTCGAAGCTGCTGCAAGGCTGATGAGCTTTACGTTGGCCGCCGATGAACTGCATGTGACACAAAGTGCGATCAGCCGTCAGATTAAACAGCTTGAAGATGAGTTAAACGCATCATTGGTTATTCGTAAGCATCGAGCGATTGAACTAACAGAACAAGGTCACGATTTGTATGTGGCTTTACGTGAAAGCTATGCCAATGTCGAAACGGTTATTGCTTCTTGGGGCGAGCCAAAGCAGAAACGTATTGTGATCAAAGCGACTTTGAGTTTCGCGACGCGCGTATTGATCTCTAAAGTACGGGAATTAAACGAGCGTTATCAAGATTATGAAATCGTCATTGTGCCTGTGATTGAGGAAGACGAATCGATCAACAGCAGCGAATATGACCTGCTGATCTTTCACACGCGCTTCAAAAAACGCTATGACAAGGCACCTAACATCACCTTCTTGCGTGAAGAGTTTATGGCGCCGGTCTGTTCTACTAGTTTAACGAATTCTGCTAGCTTAGGTAATTCTACCAACTTAACGAACAAAGATACTGACCTCGATTCAATACTAACCTTACCAAGGCTCCACCCAACCTTAGATCATCACGACTGGAAAGTGTGGCTTGCTGATGTCGAGTTCCCGCCGAAAAAGCCCGTTAGAAATACCAGCTTCTTGTCTTTGGATATGGCACTCAGTGCTTGCTTATCAGGTGAAGGCGTCACGGTGACGGATTTGCTGTTGGTTTTGCAGGATCTACAACGAGGCTTCTTGTACTGCCCTAAAGATGCAAAGATTCAACACAGTGCTTGGACTTACTTCATGCACCAGCGTACACACACGCCTATCATCAATGACCTTATTGAATGGCTGAGGGAAGAGACAGCAAAAGAGATCGAGTTGCTGAAATCACTCGCACAGCAATATCAATGGTTTGGTGTAATAGAGCAAGACAAAGGCTTTGGTCGACTCTCTTAAATTAAGCTATGATTCCCCTTCCCTCACCCGATTGATATTTTTATGCCTTCTTTCTCTGTTTCAATGATCCCTGTTGGGGTTAGGTTCATGATCCTCTCCGCTTTTGGGTTCGCACTGATGTCTGCTTGTGTGAAATACATCAGCAACTACGGGATACCTGTCTTTGAAATCGTTGCAGCAAGGGCTTTGGTCTCTTTGATCATCAGCTACATCGACGTAAAACGAAAAGGCATTTCGATCTGGGGCAATAACAAACCTTTGTTGTTTGTTCGTGGTGCTGTCGGTACTGCGGCGTTGATGTGTGTTTACTACGCTGTCACTACCTTGCCATTAGCAGAAGCAACCATTCTACAATACGTACATCCCGTGTTTACTGCGTTGCTTGGCGTGTTGTTCTTAAAAGAGCGCGTGCAAAAGTCGACCATGATCTGCATTGCATTCTGCCTCGCGGGATTACTAGTGATGGTACAACCGAGCATGAACAGCGGCGTAAACAGCGAGTTACCCATGTTCAGCATTATGGTAGCGTTATTGGGCGCGTTTGGTAGCTCAATTGCTTATGTAATTGTGAGAAAGCTTAGCCAAACTGAAGATAGCTCGGTGATCATCTTCTATTTCCCGCTGGTTGCTCTTCCAATCTCAACAGCCCTGATCTGGAACGACTTTGTATGGCCGAGCTTATTCTTAACCATTATGTTGGTTCTGGTCGGGATTTTCACTCAGATAGGCCAATACGGTTTAACCAAGGCGATGCAAACTCAAGCTGCCGGTAAAGCTTCGGCTTACTCATACGTTCAAATCGTATTCTCAGCGTTGTTAGGCGTGTGGATCTTCAATGAGATTCCATCCGTTTGGACTTACCTAGGTGGTGGCCTGATCGTAACAGGAGCCTTGATCAATGTGTTTGGCAAACAGCTGTTAGTACCGTTTAAGGCTAAGTAGCTAAGTAAGCGACTAAGCGACTAGCAGAGTAAATATCAGCTAGCCAATCAGCTAATAGATATAAAAAGGGCATTGCGGAATATTCCATAATGCCCTTTTCTGTGAGTCTTCCTAGCACCCTTTCTTAGACGTTTTATTTCGAACAATCTTGCTCTAGTACACCAACTCGATTACGAGTTCTACTACGTGGCATTGCGCAGCTTGGGATCATCACTCAGATATTCTACAAACTCGATTTCAAAGCCCGCAGGATCAACAAAGTAAACGTTTTTGCGATAAGGTTCTTCAGCCCCAGGTTTGGCAATAGGGAAACCCGCATCAATAAGGCGCTCAATCACGCTCTCGATATTGTTGGTTACATAAGCAAAATGCGCGAGACCGACAGAATGCCCAGCCAAATCTCTGTTTTCTCCTTCGCCGTGATCGCTCAACGCGATGTATTGATATTCATCACCAAAATGTAGCCAGTTACGTGGCTTGCCAGACCATTCGCCTTGCCCTTCATCACGCACATACCAGTGAGGGAAAGCTGCTTTATAGAAAGTCAGCATCTCTGGGATATCTTTAACCACTAAATTTACATGTTCAAGTTGGATCATTCTTCTCTCCTTAAAGTATTCTCTTAAGCAACGTTGCATATCCTAATACCTCAAGTTAAGTTGAGGTAAAGGGCTAATTTGCATTTATTTCGAGAACGTCTTTAGAGCCCAAGTTGTTCTATGCATGACTAAATACAAACTTTGAGTTTAGACGACCTAATCCAATGTGACTCTCTTGCCTCGTATTATGTTCTTTGTACTTAATACCAGTCACAGTAAGTAAGTGTTCTATCCAAACCACACCTTCCACAAAGCGAGCCGATGAAATGGATGTTGTATACAGGCCTCCCCTCAGTGATCGCAATGCAGAACCAAACCGTAGTTAATTGAAATACAAGCACTTGGTATTTTTTAGTCGACTGCGTAGCGGGAGTGATACATGGACAGCAGAATTACCATCAAAGAATTTCTCAGAGTGTTCGATTACCTTCGTTCAACGGGCGAACAGCTGGACAATAAATATCAATTAGGTGAGATGTTTGCTTGGCACGATTACGACGGTTACACCTGTTGGCTAAGCTACAGAGACGTTACGGTAACCCTGATGTTCCACGGTTCATTAAAAATCGAATACGACAAAGCGTCGAACTATGAAGACTTCATCAACCATTGTCTGGCTATGCTTGCTACAGAGCCTTCTCCGTAAGTACGAAAGGTCAACACGCCCTAGCAACTAATGGATAAAATCATGCACGAAACTGACTTTAAAACGCACTTACTGCGTAAACGAAGCGCTTCTTTGTGGCTAATACTCAGCCTTTCTTTTTTATGGTCTCAAGTATCTGTAGCAGGAATAGATATGATTGATTTTACACAAGCGAACGAACAGAAGAATTGGACAGCGACCAACGACAATGTGATGGGCGGCATCTCAACAGGCGGTCTTATTCATGATGGCGAGACGAGTCAATTTAAGGGCGAACTATCGTTAGAGAACAATGGTGGCTTCAGTTCAATCAATCGCTCTGTTAAAACACTAAGCTCTGAAACGGACAGCGTAGAGTTGACGTTTGTGGGTGATGGTCGTACTTACCAATTAAGGTTCACAACGTGGATAGATGGAAACAGGACCAATTACAAGCACAACTTTGAGACAATTAAAGGTGAACAACTCAAGAAAATTTTCCGACTAAACGACTTTCAAGCGGTGTTTAGAGGTCGGTTACTCAACGGAGCTCCGGGGCTTAAAGCTCAAGACATTAAACAGATCGGCTTTTTGATTGCAGACAAACAGCCTCTGCCCTTCGAGCTAAACTTACTTCAGATTCAATTCAAAACCTCGCAAGAAACGGAGTAACGCTTTGTTGGAATAAGGTAAAGCCTGAATAAACCACAGACGAACAAAAGCCCCTGATATCTTACCGATTCGCGATAGATATCAGGGGCTTTCCATTCAAGCGTTCAAAAGATCAATGCTTCAAACCGTCAAAGATCTAAATCATTAACTATTAGTAATTAATGGCTGTTTTTCCAATCGACGTACTGCTTTCAATACGTTGGTGCGCATCTTTCAGAGTCTCAACACTAAAACCATTCAACGTCGTCGTTAGTGTCGATTTAATGCGGCCTGCATCAATCAAGTTCGCAGCTTGGAATAAGATGTCTTGTTGCTTCTGGATATCGTCTGTGTTGAATAATGAACGTGTAAACATCAGCTCCCACACAAAACCGACAGACTTACCTTGAAGCGCCGACAAATCAATTCCACCATCGAATTCCACAATCGAACTGATCATGCCTTGTGGTGCAATCAGCTCCACCATCGATTCCCAGTGCCCTTTGGTATCCGCAACATTAAAAATGTAATCGACATACTGGATGCCTTGCTCGCGCACAGACTCAACCAAGTTACGGTGATTCACCACATGGTCTGCACCCATATCCCTTACCCACTGCTCGGTTTCAGGTCTTGAAGCCGTCGCAATGACAGTCAGGTTAGTCAGTTGGCTCGCCAATTGAATAGTGATTGAACCTACGCCACCAGCACCACCAATAATCAGAATCGACTTTTGCTCTTCAGGACGAACACGCAAGCGGTCAAACAACGCTTCCCACGCAGTGAGTGTCGCTAGCGGCATCACAGCAGCAGCTTCATCAGAAAGGCTCTTTGGTGCTTTCGCCGCAATACGGTAATCAACGGCTTGGTATTCCGCGTTAGCTCCCATGCGAGTGACGTCACCAGCGTAGTAAACACGGTCACCTAATTCAAAACCTTCAACGTCAGAACCTTTGCCAACAACTTCACCGACTGCGTCAGAGCCCAGCACTTTAGGTTGTTCGAGTGTTTTATCCTTAGCATTACGAATACGAATTTTTGCGTCAGCAGGGTTGATAGAAGTCGCGCTCACTTTTACAAGCAAGTCATTATTTTTTAGTTCTGGCAGACTCGTTTCAAACTCAAATAAACTGTCTTGCTCTGTAATCGCAAATGACTGAGTAAATCCAATAGCTTTCATTTTTGATGGTACTGACATTGTGCTTTCTCCTTGAATTAGACGAGTTAATCTTAGTCAATTCTCACTCTAGATAAACCGTCTAACATTTGAATGATTTTCAAATATATTTTGATAATTAAGCGTATAAAGTTAGCTTAGAAGAGGTAAATAAGGGTTAACCCGCTTTGTGATTAGCAAAGATTTCAATACAATGTTTAGAACATTATCAAACACAGGTAGATAAGATGCTTCTTGAAGACTTACAGGTCATTTTAAAAGTGGCGGAGTTTCGCAGCATCACCGCAGCAGCCACCAACCTAGACATGCGTACTGCAACCGCGAGTGCTGCCGTCAAACGAGTTGAAGCCGCACTAGGCGCTGAACTGTTTGTAAGAACCACTCGCCATTTAAGGCTCTCTTCAGCAGGCGAACGCTATTTACCTGAGTGTGAGCAGGCCTTGAAAATATTAGAGCAAGCCAAGCTCAGCATGCGCGAAGAGCTTGGTATTCTCGATGGAGAAATCCGCATTGCGCTTTCATCGGATCTAGGCCGCAACCTCATCACACCTTGGTTAGATGAGTTCTTGCTTGAATACCCTAAAGCATCACTTAGAACGAGCATCAGTGACAGTAATATCGATTTTTACCGTGACTCCGTTGATATGGCGCTTCGCTATGGCTCCCCTACTGACGCCAACATGTATGGTTTCAAGATCTGCGATGTGCCGAGAATATTGTGTGCGGCTCCTGAATATTTGGCTGAAATGGGAACACCAAAACACCCGAGTGACTTAGCTCAACATAATGGTTTGCTTTATCAGCTGCATGATATGTTGCAAGACGAATGGGTATTTAACGATGGTAAGCAGGAGCACAAAGTGAAGCTGAAAGGGAATCGTGCATCGAACGATGCTGACCTTGTTAGACGTTGGTGTGTTGCCGGTAAAGGCGTGGCGATAAAGTCTTGTTTAGATATGTCGAAACATTTGCTTTCTGGCGAAGTGATTAAAGTTATGCCTGAATTTAAACCAACCCCAACCGAGTTGTGGTTAGTCTGCCCTAGTCGTCAATCCATCACACCAACGGTTCGCTTATTAAGAGATTTATTCCGCGAGAAAACCGCAGAGATCCTTTCTCAATTGGGAGACCAAGGTATTCTAGAAAATAAGCATCATAGGATCTAATGCTGCTTAGAGATAAGACGCAGAGATACAAAAAAGGCGTTAGTGAACTTTGAAGCCACTAACGCCTTTCTTCATTTGAACATCACCCTGTATTAATGGATGTATCTACATTAATACTAATACTTAAATGCGAGTACTTAGTTTGACTCTTCTTCTACATCACAATCAGCACAGCACTGAAGAGCAATTTCATGTTCGAAGGTGATTGTATCTTGGCCTTCTTCTAGAAGTTCTGCAATTTCATCCGCGACTTCTTGCTCATCATCAGCTTCAATTCCGCTCGCTAACTCTTCTTCTGAATAACCGAAGAAATTCAGTAATAGATACTCGCGAGCTTCGTCTTTGGTACAAACCACATTTGCTGAAAGATCAGGCGTAACTTCACCTTCCGCAAGTGTCTTTGTCACTTGCTCTAGAGCAGTATCTTTCATCGCAGGCGTTAACCAACCAAGATCAGTACTTACTGTCGTTTTTTTACAGTCGAAGCAAGGCAGTTGGTGAAAGTAGTATTGAAAGGTCGTCATAGGTAATTTCTTCTTTAAGTGTTGTATAGCGAGATTATGCGCGTTTTATAGCAAAATACTATCTCAATCAACACCAAAAATTGATTCGCTCTGATTATTTTAACCAGATGCACAGCAAGCCATACTGACAACTTTAATCATCGGCTATTTGCTTAAATCGCCACACACATCGGCGTATTGGATATAGGGTCACGAAATACGCTCGCTTTGAGATCAAAAACATCATTCAGCAATGTCTCGGTCATCACCTCATCGGGGGTGCCTTCAGCCACTAAACCTCCTCTTTCTAAAACGATCAAATGATCGCAGTAACGGCTCGCTTGGTTCAGATCATGGAGCACAACCACCACCGTTTTTCCCTTGTCATTCATCTGCTGCATCAAGTTCATTAATTCAACTTGGTGAGACATATCAAGATAAGTGGTCGGTTCATCCAACATCACGACATCTGTGTCTTGCGCTATTATCATCGCTATCCATGCTCTTTGACGCTGCCCACCCGACAGTGACTCAATCGGTTTATCAGCAAACTCAAGTACGCCGGTATCACGCATTGCTTGTTCGACAATCGCTTGGTCTTCTTGCCCTAACCTTCCCCAATGGGACACATAAGGAGAACGGCCATATTCAACCAGTTTTCTGACCGAAATGCCTTCAGGGCTGACCAATATTTGCGGCAGAAGCGACAACGAACGCGCGAGCACTTTATCGCCATAGCTCGACAACGGTTTGTCTTCAAATAACACCTCTCCTGTCACCGGCTTATTGATCCTGACTAACGTCTTTAACAAGGTAGATTTACCACATCCATTGGGTCCAATTAAGGCTGTGATTTTTCCCTTTGGGATGGACACCGAAAGGTTCGGTATGATCGTTTGTTTGCCGTACGCGACGGAAAGATTCTGCGTTTTTAGCATGGTTACCAACCTCGATAGCGATAGAGAAGAAAGATGAAATAAGGCGCGCCAATGACAGAAGTAAGTACCCCTGCAGGTAATTCAATCGGTGGTTGTAGACCTCTTGCCAAGCCGTCGGCACAAGTAACCAGAATCGCGCCCACCAGAGCAGACGCCGGGATTAACAACTTATGATTATGCCCAAACAACAAGCGCGCTAAGTGAGGTGCTAATAAACCCACAAAACTGATCGTTCCAGCCACTGAAACGCTGACGCTGGCAAGCAACACAGCGGCCAATAGCGCAAGAGCTTGTATCTGCTTGGGCTTAGTACCCAATGTGGTGGCACTTTCCTCACCAAGCCCCATCACATCCAATCGCCAAGCAAGCCAAAATGCCATTGGCAACAACAAGAGCAATGCTCCCCAAATAAAGGGAACTTGCTGCCAATTTCGCCCCCAAAGGCTGCCGGTTAGCCATACCATCGCCGTGTTGATCTCGATGGGGTTAGTGACAAGCAAGAAGTCGATGCAACTCGCCAGAAACGCACTCACTGCAATACCAATCAAGGCCAACTTGGCGGGTGTTGGCCTTGACCACCATGCCAATAGCGCAATCAGCCCAGCAGCCAATACCCCACCGAACATCGCCACCACAGGCAGTACGCTAACTGCCGCATTAGGGAACCACACTAAACTCGCAGTCGCAGCAGGCCCTGCCCCGGCGCTAATGCCCATAAGATCAGGCGATGCTAACGGGTTACGTATCACACCTTGCACTAATACGCCGGATAGCCCCAACCCTGCGCCCACGCTTATCGCGAGTAACATACGTGGTAGCCGATACTGATGGATAACAAAGTCGTCACTGGAAAAGGCGACCAAATGTTCGATGACTTGAGGAATAGAAAGTGACGCAGCACCGACAAACAAGCCCGCAGATGCCACTAATATGAGAATCCCTGATAACAAAACTATCTTAGTGTGATGGTGCATTAAGATCTCCTCGTCGCAATCAAAATAAAACAAGGTGTCCCAAGTAGGGCTGTAATAACACCAACGGGCGTTTCAGTCGGGAAAGCAATCGATCGTGACAACGCATCTGACCAAGACACTAATGCTGCACCTGCCATTGCGGAGATAGGAATCAGTAGATGGTAATTGTGCCCAACCATGGGCCGAACCAAATGAGGAACCAACAATCCTACAAAGCCAATGGGACCAGCGATAGCGACACTGGCACCCGCAAGCAACACGATAGCCAATCCACTCATGAGGCGAGTAAGCCGGATATTACTGCCCAACCCCACAGCCACTTCTTCACCAAGCGCCAATAAGTTGAGGTTACGAGCAAGGCTAACAGCCAACACCAAACCAATCACTGCTGGCGGCCAAAGCTGTTGCCACTGTCCCTCATCCACGCTAGACAATGAACCGGTAAGCCAATGCAGCACGCTATAAGCCATATCATCAGCTAGAATCAACGCTGCTCGAGTTAACCCAATCAATAAAGCAGTAATGGCGATACCCGCTAAAACCAAACGTAACGGATGAGAACGTTCGGAGAAGAAGCCACCGAGGAGCATCACAGCACCACCGCCTAGCAATGCACCAAGAACAGCATTAAGGATCGGGTTTAAATCACTCACCACAGGTATGCCTATCGCAGCTAAAGCCATAAAACAGGCTGCGCCAGCGTTAATACCTAAAATTGATGGAGACGCAAGTGGGTTACGTGTTAATCCCTGCATCAACAGTCCGGCGACGGCTAAGCTTGCACCAATCAATAACCCAGCGTGAGCCCTTGGAGCTCTAAGTGTCGCCAATATTTGATGAGTCATATTGCTCTCATCAAACGCAAACCAATAGTGAACTAAGTCACTCAATGTTAGGGAGAAATTCGACCAACCTAGCATCGAGGCCACGTAACCAGACATCGCCAAACACGACACTAAAGCCGTAAATAACGTGACTCGCCACGACACTAATACCGTAAGCCACGACACTATAAGCGAACGTCGCTTACCTCTAGAGAGCAACATCGAACTCATGAACGATCCAAGATCTGCTCTAGATTTTTCGCCATTTGTTCTGCGGCCAACATGCCTCGATTCAATGACCATAGTGCTGGTGACACTTCCACCACTTGTTGATTCTTCGCGGATGTTAATACATTAAACAGTGGGTTTTTCTGCCAATCATCAACGATATTTGGATCTGAGTAAGCACCAAGGAGCAACCAGTCAGGATTTGTTTTCAACAACAACTCAAAGCTGGTTGGTAAGTACGCCTTGTCTGTCGGATCCACTATTGGGCTAGCAATACCTAATGTGGTGAGTACACCTCCTGCATACGAAGCAGGGCTATGTAGCCACATTCCTTTTTCCGACACAACAGCAAATTGGACAGTTTGTTTAAGCGAGAAATGACTTTTAAATTCCACCATGGCTTGTTGATGTTGGTGAATTCTTTGTTCCATTGCCGATTGCTTGTCGAGGGCGATACCGACCTTAAGCGCAGATTCCAAGTTCTCTTGATAAGTCTCTCCACGGCTTTTGAGCAGCAGAGTTGGTGCGATTCGCTGTAGATCTTGATAAACCGTACGATGACGCTCTGCATCGGCAATGATCAGGTCGGGCTTTAATACCGCAATGGCTTCTAGACTAGGCTGCGAACGCATCCCAACCGATTCCCATGGTTGCACTAATTCACGCACCGCCGGAATCACTCGCGAAGTATCATTGTCATCGGCAACACCAACCGGAGACACGCCTACCGCAGCTAACGCATCGACAAATGAGAACTCCAACACCACAACGCGTTGCGGGGTAGTCGCTATCTCAAACTGACCTTGCTCATCTTGAATGATCCTCGTTTTTGCTGAACTGGAGAATGAGAACAAGCTTAAAGCCAACAAAGCTAAGGTTATCGCTATCCTGCTGAATAAAAAATGCCTTTTGAATGACAGCAGTCCGTTCGGCAGCAGCCATTGATTCGAAAATAAAAGTCGAGAACTGTTTTCCATATTTACTTTTCCTTAAACACTAGAACCGTGAAAGTCGCCAATAATATTGGCGACTTATATTCGTTATTATTTTTAATCAATTACCGATTAGAACTGATAGTTCAGATCCAAAGTGTATGAACGCCCTGGCGCTGGATAGCGGCCAACCGGACTGGTATCAATACCGCGGAAGTAGTAGTCCTCAGCAAACAAATTGTTCACTGCAACATTCATGCGTAACTTACTGTTTTCATCTTTATACAAGTCTGAGCCTAGGTTTAAGTTCCATACCATGTAAGCAGGTACTTTGCCTTTCGCACCCGATGCATCTTCAGCACTGGTATTGGCATTGTCAGAATAAGACTCACTGAAATAGTAACCTGATAAGGTCGTATCTACCCGGCTAAAGGCGTAAGTCGCATCCCAGCTAAGCTGATGCTCGGATGTGTAAGGAAGTTGCTTACCTTTGTTTGCACCTTCTGCCTCTATCGTCGCATCCAAATAGTTATAACCCGCGCCTAAACTCAGAGCTTGCATAGCCTGCGGAACATAACGACCTGAGAGCTCAATACCTTGATGAAGCGTTTTACCAATATTATCAAAGGTCTGTGTTCCGCTTTGCCATTGGAGTTGGTCTTCAAAATCAATGCGGTAGAGCGCAACATTAAAGCTAGTTGAATCTTGATTGTAACGAGCACCCAACTCGTAGTTCCATGCTAGCTCACTGCCCTCTTCACCCTTGCCTCGGATGTAAGCGATTTGTGGTGCGCGCAAAGATTTCTGCGCATTGGTGTACCCAACCCATTGCTCAGTTAAATGGTATGCCACGGTTAAGCCCGGCAACCACTCGGTCACTTTGTTGTCTGTACTCTGTACTTTACCTAAATCATTAAAGGTCATATCAATCGATTCGTAACGAATACCCGGAGTAACCTTTAGCACGTCGTTAAACAGGCCAACTTCATTGCTGATGTAACCTGCGAAAGCATCGGTATTCAAGTTCCAATCACGTGGTACTTTTGTTACCCCACCAGCAATTGGCGTTTGCGTTAGCTTGTAATCGATATCTTCATTTACATAGCGAGCACCCACAATCAAGTTTTGCGTCACCGTATTACCGTCAAAGTACATCGCTAACTTAGGTTCCACACCATAAACAGCGAATTCACGTGGTGAGGTACGAATATCTGTTGATGGTAATGCTGGATCCGCCCAGTGACCGCCTGCGCTATTAAAGCCCCATTGGAAGAAACGCTCAGAGTGGTGACCAAATGTTAGCACTTCCAATTCTGCGCCATCCGCAATATTCAAATCATGCAAATACTTCAGGCTCCAACGCGTTGATGTGCCTTTGTATTCGTCATATGGTCGCTTCGATTGAGTACGATCTTGCTGGTAATCTTTTGGCGATAAAGCGCCCGGCATTTGGGTGTCGGCATCGTAACGCTGAACGAATGCTTGTAGCTCCTGGGTATCACTGAGTAACCATTGCAACTTCGCTTGGAAGTTTTTTACATCCGTATCTGAATGATCACGGAAGCTTTCACCTTTTAGGAAGTTACCTTCCACTTGAAGTGCCAGCGTATCGGTTAACCAACCACCGGTACGTAGGTAAAAGTCATTCAGTGGTGTATTACCATCTTCAAATACCGTAAAGCGATTACTGATTTCAGTTTGCCATTGGTGTGGAATAGGCTTAGTCACCAAGTTGATCACACCACCCACATTGTTTGGCCCGTACTGCACAGCAGCGCCACCACGTACGATATCAATTCGGTCAAGCATAGATAGCGTTGCTGGGAAAATAGATTGTCCGGTATGACCATAAGGCGCAAGAGTCAGTGGTACACCATCCATTAGAAATTGAGCATGACCACTGCGGCTCGCTTTCAAGCCGCGCACCGAGATGTTAGGCAATACACCCGTGCCCGTTTCGTCTTGAACCTTAATGCCCGGTACACTTTGAAATGCTGAATCAATAGAGAGTGCGCCAGTCTTTTTAATTTGTTCGTTAGTTAGAACGGTACGCGCTCCCGGATACTCTTTCACATCTTCTAATTCTGAATTACCGATCAAGCTGCCCGTCACGACAACCGTTTCCATGGTCGTCGTTTGCGGATCAGACGCAGCGAATGCACTCATGGAAGTCACTGAAGCGATGGCTGTTGCAAGTACGGTCAAGCGCAGTTTATGTTGCGCGTGGGGTTTACCATCCAAATTCTGGTAAGGCATGAAAATCTCCTAAGTAGGCAAATTAGGGTCAAAGGCTGTGCTTTTAAGTTATGCCAACGCTTTGACCCATTGGGCTAAACGACCTCAAAATGAGGCCAACTGTTCACTCACTCGTAGCGAACAAATCAATAGTTTTTTCAGTTGAAATAGCTTTTAATCACGTACTAGCTCTTAGAAACGTAATAACGCTTAGAAATAAACTAAATCTTCGAGCAGAACTCGCTTTTAGAACTGATAGCCGTAGCTGAGCATGAATTCAGCTGGCGCTCCGTAACCAATCTGGTTAGTACCCGACTTACCACTGGTTGCCCCGAGAATGTATTTCTCGCCAAGTACGTTATAAGCGTTCGCTTGAACTTTGTGACGACCCGTGGTGTACGCAGCCATCAAATCAACAGTAGTGTAATCACCTAATGCGACGGCTTCATTGTTGCCTGCGTAGCGGTCACCTACGTATTTCACACCACCGCCCAAACGCCAGTTTTCGTATAATTGGTAAGTACTCCAGAGTGAGAACAGATGATCGGATACATCATTCGGCTTTTTACCTGTATCTTTATCTTCTGCATCTAAGTAGCTATAACCAACTGAAATATCCCACAACTCTGTAATCTGACCGCGAGCTTCCAGTTCAATACCTTGGTGACGTGCTTCAAGCTTATTGATAACGTCGCCATTAATATTGGTTTGTGGTTGTTCTTGATCAATTTGGAAAATAGCGGCATTGAGCATCAAAGCGTTATCGAGTAAGTAAGCTTTCGCACCCACTTCTTTTAGATCGGTATGGAAGAATTCAGCCAGTTTAGGGTTGATATAAATACCGGAGTAAGGCAATTGCCACGAACGAGCTAAGCTTGCGTATACCGACATATCGTTGTTGATACGATAGACCAAGCCACCACGGTAGCTCACTTTGTTATCATCTAGCTTCTCTTGGGCTTTCCCGGCTTTTTGCTGCTCAAGTTCCATAGAGTCATAGCGCACGTTACCTATCACCGATAGATCACCCAAGGTGTAAACGTCTTGAAGGTAGATACCCGTCGTCGTCGTTGTGTTATCACGGAAAGGCTTGAAACCCGGATCAGGCGTTGCTCCTACGACGGGATTATAGATGTGTTTCGGAGGTAAGGTTTTATCGCTTGCTAGCGTTAAATCGATATTGATCTGGTTATAATCCGCACCAATCATCATTTGGTTAGAATCGGTTTCCCACACTAATTCGGATTGCATCGTCGTTGTGGTTCGAGGGTCATAACCGAAATTGTTCACGGTTTGAGAAACTTTATCTCCCGCCACAGTACCTTGACGCGTGCCCTTTTGCTCAAGTTCGATATGATTGTATGCCGCTCGGTTTGTCCATACCCACTCGCTATTCAAGCGCCACTCATAATTAATGCCAACACGCAGGCTATCGGACTCTTGATAATCGTTAATGCCACCGTAGAAAGAACTCTCAGAGACATCGACAGGCTTGCCATTTTTGGATGGAACACCACGATATGGCACCAGCTCTTGGTGTGCATATTCGACATCTAAGTCAACGGTATGCCCTTCAGCTGGCAGCACTCGAATGGTTGGTGCGATAAAGAAATCATTCGAATCGACATGGTTAACATACGAATCAGCCTGTCGGTGTTTCAGGTTAATACGTCCATTGACCTTATCTGAAAACGCCATTGAGCTATCCACCTGCCCTACAAATTGGCTGTTACTGCCAACACTGCCAACACTGCCATTCACATTGGTAAATGTGTCACCATTCGCTCGCTTGGTGACTAAGTTAATGATACCGCCGGCAGAGCCTCTACCATACAGAGCTCCTGCTGGGCCTTTTACCACTTCAACACGCTCAATATTGGATAGGCTTCGATACGACTGTAAAGTTCCATCATCACGCATGCCATCGCGATACATGTCATTCAGCGCATCAAAACCACGAATAACGAACTGATCTCGACTGCCTTCACCTAAGGTATTATTGACACCAGCAACACCATCAAGAGCATCACTAAACGGACCGCACCACGGTCTTCCATCTCTGTTTTAGTGACCACTGATACGGCTTGTGGGACATCGAGCCATTCGACATCCGTTTTGGTACCCGATTGCGGCATGTGCTCCGCGTAGCCTTCGTACTGATGACCAATAACTTGCACGGTTTCATCCACCGTTACTTCTTCTGAAGCCATTGCATTCGACACGGTAGCCACTGTGGTTAATGCACCTCCAATTGCCAAGGCGAGAGGGGTGAAAGCCAATCTAACGTTCATATTCTAATTCCGGTTTAGTTTATAAATCACAACGGACGCGAATAAGAACAAATATCATTTATATTTGCAATATATATTTTACCGCCTACCCCTCCAGCACGATATGCAACATTGCTATTTACAAAATAATCAATAAAAACAAAATCATAAAAAGAACAAGCCTCTTAAGACATTGGATAATGTCGTATAAAAGTAGGTAAAAACGAGGTTCGACGGTTGGGAATACTCAGAAAAAGGACTTTTCGATAGGGAGAAAGACAGCAAATAAATAAAGGTTTGAGCCAGGTAACGGATGGGATTAATACCCTTTAGTACGGTGTGCCTATTAACTGGTCACACCTCAAAATAAGGTTCAATAATTCAAGACAACAACGGAAATGCGACTGGAGTTATTGCATCTACAAAGAACCTAGCTTAGTGGCTTATGTTGACTAACAAGTATGACTAGCAAAGAAACAATTCCATATTCTCATAATTTTGCGTTCTCGCAGAAACGGTAATTAAATTAACGAAGGTCTACCTGAATAGAGATGATGATTAGCGTGTAGTTTCATGTAAGGGACCCCGAACAAGAAACAAAAAAGCGAGCCACCAGGGCTCGCTTTCAAATCGTCTATATTTACTTAAACAGTTACTTAAATTACAGAAGCTCTACCGACTGTTGAGCAATTACGAACTCTTCGTTGGTTGGAATAACCATTGCTACTGCGTCTAACATCTCTGATTTAGCGATGATACCTTCTGCGCCAAAGCGAGCGGCTTCATTGCCTGCTACGTCTTCAACAAAACCAAGAATCTTAAGGTTGCTTAGGATCTCACGGCGAATTGGTAGAGAGTTCTCACCGATACCACCAGTGAAGATGATGCCGTCTAAAGAGTCTAGCGTTGCAAGGTAAGAAGCAACGTATTTAGCAACGCGGTAAGTAAACACCTCGAAAGCAAGCTTAGCGCCTTCGTGGCCCTCTTCCATCGCTTCTAGAATGCCACGAGCATCGCTCGTTAGACCAGACACGCCAAGAAAACCAGACTCCTTGTTTAGAGAGTTAAATACTTGCTCTTGTGACCAACCTTTCTTTAGTAGGTACTCGATGATACCAGGGTCTAAGTCACCACAACGTGTGCCCATCATAAGGCCAGAAAGCGGTGTGAAGCCCATTGACGTATCAACACTGTTACCGTCTTTGATAGCACATACAGATGCACCGTTACCTAGGTGAACAGAGATGAAGCTAGCTTGTTCAACTGGCTTGTTGACCATTTTGGCAGCTTCACGGCTAACGAAGTAGTGGCTCGTACCGTGGAAACCGTAACGACGAACACCGAAGTCTGTGTATAGTTCTTTTGCGATTGCACCAGTAAATGCACGTTGTGGCATTGTTTGGTGGAAAGCCGTATCAAATACAGCAAATTGAGGTAAAGAAGGGAAAGCTTCAATCGCAGCGCGGATACCAATAGCACCTGCAGGGTTATGAAGTGGAGCTAGGTCAGATAGGCTCTCAATCTCACTCGTTACTTCTTCAGTAATTCGAACCGTTTGAGTGAACTTCTCGCCACCGTGAACGATACGGTGACCAATAGCCACTATATCAGCAGTGAAGCCTAGATCTTCCATCAAGCCTACCAACTTGCCAATGGCAATTTTGTGGTGGTTACCCTCACCTTGAATAGCAATTTCTGTTTTCTGACCTTGATACTTCCAGCTCATACGAGCATCTTCAAGACCAAAACACTCCCCTAAGCCACTCAATACGGCTTCACCAGAAACAGAATCAATAACAGCAAATTTTAGGGATGAACTACCCGAGTTAATAACCAGAACAAACGAATTAGACATTGGATATGGATCCTGTTTCAGTACGAATTGGATGAAGTGTTTACTTCAATTTTAGTTAAGCCCATTATTCAATAATTTTTGAATCTTTCAACTTTTGTTTTGCAAAAAGCACCAAATGAACACAATTAAGTTGATCTGAGTCATTATTTTATTTATTTCGAGAGCGAAATTAAAAAATAGTTGAATATGACAGTTGGTTAATAAACGAAGTAAAGGACTGCTCACACTAGGGCGTGTTGACCTTTCGAGGTTAAATTTTGTTCGAGA
>NZ_JBFRVM010000122.1:0-764 GCF_041475145.1 Vibrio sp. 10N.222.49.A3 | reverse complement strand
ATCTCAACCACCAAGGACAGCTTTGTGGCCATCCAAGGGTTAGCCGGTACAGGTAAGTCCACCATGCTTGAATCCAATATTGAACTTATCCAGTTAGTCAAAGAAGCCAGCCAGCAGCCAGAGCAAAGCGTCATCGGTCTTGCGCCCACTCACGCAGCGGTAGCAGAGCTCGAAAGCAAAGGCGTGAAAGCGCAAACCCTGGAAAGCTTGCTCTCTGACATCCGACAAGGCAATCGAGAAGCCAGTGACTATCAACACACCTTGTTCTTTCTCGATGAAAGCTCCATGGTCAGCAACAAGCAAGCCGATGAGTTCACAAAGCTGGTCAATGACAGTCAGTCCAAAACAGCCAAATTGGGCGATAAAGAGCAGCTTTTATCACTCAGTGCCGGTAAACCCTTTGAGCTGGCCATAAGCCAAGGCCGCATCGATACCGCTTACATGACCGATATGGTACGTCCACAAAATGACACCCTGCACAATGCACAGCAAAACACCATTGATAAACAGCCACTCAGCGCCCTAGATAAACTCCAGCAGCAAGCCCCTGATACTCAAAGCAACAGTCAACATGTCATTTCCACGTTGGATGAAAACGACAAAGACCGACGCAGAGCGCAGCTCACCGCCACAGAGAAGCTGCCCTACATGGTCGCCAAAGACTATTTAGAGCGCACCCCCGAAACGCGAGACAACACACTGATTATCGCGTACACCAACCAGGAGCGAGACACCATCACCGAACACATCCGTGTCGGTTTGAT
>NZ_JBFRVM010000121.1:5009-8246 GCF_041475145.1 Vibrio sp. 10N.222.49.A3 | reverse complement strand
GTAATTCAGTTTAGAGACAGAGTCGTCCCGTTCCGTGTATTTCGACGACAAGTTTCAGGTAGTCGGATATGTAGGTCACCAGCTATTCCATACGATGGTACTGAGCTAAAAGGCGTCATCCAACAAAGTCTAAAACTTGGATCGCCCTAAAATACCAACGCCGTTTAACTTAAATAAAATCTAACGCTTTATAGGCGAACTTTTCCGTCTTTGCATTCCGTCTATGTTGCTGACATTTGTTGTGATACTCAACTGCTATCAACCTGTTGTGTGAATCTACATATAGTTACGGAGGGTAAATTACTGAAAAATTCCTTATATGAGACTAAAGTACCGATTAGATTAACTTGGTGTACTGGCTAGGTCGCCCACTAATTGAGTCTGAGAAGGTTTGGGGCAGATCTGAGTTAGCTGGCACTTTTTGAGAAAAGTGCCACGAGTAAAACTTCAGGCCTATGAAGCCTCTGGACATTTTCGAGTTATATACTGTCCTAAATTAGGGTTTCACGGATTACCTGAGGTACAGTAAAACCTCTCGCTTAGTGGTTAATTTTACTGATACACAACTAAACAACGATAGACCTCTTGAAGGAACACCGATAACTATCTAAATATCGAGTGGGTTCAGCTTTTTACTGGATTATATTTTAAACTAGCCGTAAATGATTACTAAGGTTTATCGTAACACTCTAATATTTCAATAGCTTGTAGTACGGGACTAAGCATCGAATCAAAAACTTCTACTGCGTTGTTACACTGTGATTCATCTATAGCGATAAAATTTTCGATATGCACCGATTGATCCATTGTTTGTAAGAAGCGAAGCCTATCAGGTAGCTCTTGAATCAACTGATAAGCCAACATTGTTTTCTTAATTTCGTTAGCATTCAGTAGTCCAAACTTGGGTACTAATTGTTTAAACGCTTGAATATGCGGGGTTGAAGGGATGTACGCAATGGGATAGACCTTACGATTACTTAGACCCTCTATGTTCAAGGTATACGAGCCCGAAATTAGCCGAAGTTCTTCTATTAATGTACACCTAAGAGCACTACTTTCTTGTTTTCTTTCTTCACGTAATTGTGCTCTATTTTGCTCACTGTTTGCTTTTATAGTAGCCATCACTCCTAAAAAACCAATCAAGCCTGCAACGAATGTCTGATATTTTTCAAACAAATCCATAAAACCCTCTAAGTTGCCAAACTGGCATATGAGTAGAAATTAGTTAGTACGAAATAAAGCTAACGGCATCGTTTTAGTGCCTATGCATCGACCATACTGTTAAAACGAATTAATGCAAATAGATAGCGTCCCTCTGGGGTAGACGCCCAAATTTCCCCATTTTTACCAAGTGATTTCTTAACATAACCATGTTCTGAAAGCCATTGAAGTGACTCTTTAACTTGAATTCGAGTTAGGTTTGTTTCTTTAGACAAGCCTGATACATAGCGCCATGTATATTTATGGTCTTGTAAGGCCGTCAGGACATTCTTCGAGCTTTCGGAAACTAGATTAACATTCGGTACTTGAGCATTGACTTCGTCTATTCCTTCAATCGAAGTTTCAGTTTCTTTTTCTAAAACAGCTTCTATTTGTTCTTCTCTCAATTGAGCTTCAAGATTTCCGGCTCTAAAGCTCTTGAATTTATCTAGATTGGCAAATATTAGCCCTAAGAAGCCAGCTGTTATAGCCAATGCCATTTCTGTTGGCTTACTCATCGAACCAAAATACAAGGATACTCCCAGCATTACTGTTACTGATAAACATTGCAGAACTTTGTTTGGTTCTTTATTTGACATTTGGCTACAGACTCCTTGAAAGGTCTACTGCAAAAGTGATACGTGGAAATCTGCATACTAAATCAGAAAATTTCAGTGCGATTCTACTAAAAAGCATTTAATAACAATTACTTATGTGCTGATTCACTATTTCCCTTACTTATACTCGAATTGGGCCATACATTCCTGTATTGATAATCGCATTCCAAATTGTTTTCATTGCATGACCAGTCTCTTGGCTAACAAAAAGAGACGATCTACTACCATATGGATCACCTAAAAAATAAGGTCTCATCGTTTCCCAAGTTTCCCCAAACGTTGACCATCTCCAACAAGGAATTTCTTTTTCTAGCATTAGTGGAATTGCTATGTGTTTAGGGATCATACGATCTAAAGGTAGAGCATCATGCCACTCACATTTAACTAATACTGATTCGGTTGCTGAGTTGTATAAAGGAATCTCTAGGCGTTCTGCTACGATTTCAGCTACATGGTTATTAGGCAGCCTATTCACAGCATCTATCACCTCGTCCGCGCCATGGTAAGGGCAAGTAATAAAGCCATGAGCAAGGAATATTGTATGATCCAAGCCCTTATAGCCACATTCATAGCTAGGAGTTGTAACAGGGTATCTATCATCATGATTAGACACCATAGGGTGCCAAGATGGGTATGAGTCAATTACAGGACCATATTTGTCGATTAGGTCTATAATTAGCTGTCTAGCTTGCTCCCTAAGTTCTGGACTACCATCTCTTGGGACTAAGTAGTTTAGGGCTTTCTCATAACCCCTTTTTTTTTCTTCATCTGCTCTAAACGCCATTTTAATGCACCTCTTCATTGTTTAACGACACAGCCTTACAATATGATCTATTTACGCATAAAACAACACTTTCATGCGTAAATAGATCGTATTGCGCAATTGGAAATACATTAAATGGATAGAAGTAGGTGTCCCATAAACAGACAACTATAGGTACATGGTATGCCTTTTACCTAACAATTAGTTTTGGTATGGAAAGTCGCTATAAGGATCGGTAGATAACATTTTTGCTCTAAATCGGTTTGGGGCAAAGACGTGTTTGCCGAGATCGGCGTCAGCACGTCTTTGGACAAAACCTTGTTACGAATCCGTGGTGATTGCGAGATCTTGGATAAGTATTGCTAAGGTGATTTATTCAAAACACCTACGAACTAGTGGTTAGTTTTACTCATCCACTACATATCGAAAATGACACGGACTTACCTATTGGCAACAGAGCACAAAGCTCTTGACCCGCTTCGATAGTTCAGTAAACAGGGTTCTATCAGCCTTTCTCTTTTTTCAAACGGACAAGGTGCGTAAGTTTACCGATTTTTTCAATGTGTCCGCTTCGAGCACTCTTTGGTTGATTATAATCGAACGAGAAGACACAGTGCTCTTAGGTATCTAATCCAGTAAACTTTGAAAAACAATATG
>NZ_JBFRVM010000121.1:0-4345 GCF_041475145.1 Vibrio sp. 10N.222.49.A3 | reverse complement strand
GTTGATTATAATCGAACGAGAAGACACAGTGCTCTTAGGTATCTAATCCAGTAAACTTTGAAAAACAATATGTCGTTTAACACAGTGTCCGGTCTATCTGGTGTAGATCAGTAAATTAATATTAAAAAATCTAGAATGGAGTATTCTTATGGGCTATGCCGCAATCTTCGATATGGATGGGTTACTGATTGACTCGGAACCCTTTTGGAAAGAAGCAGAAAAAGAGGTTTTTTCGTCTGTTGGCGTCCAAGTATCGGAGCAATTAACAAATAAGACGGCAACGATGACAACTCGTGAGGTAACTGAATTTTGGTTTTCACTATACCCTTGGACAGAAAAAAGCTTAGATGAAGTTGAATATGCGGTAGTTGATAAAGTTGAAGCATTGATACTAGAACGTGGTGCAGAATTAGCAGGAGTCACCAGCCTGCTTAATTTTTTAAAAGAAAAAGGTTTTAAAATAGGTCTATCAACCAATTCACCTTATCGGCTAGTACCTGTAATTTTAAAAAAATTAGGTATTCATCACTATTTTGACGCTATATCTTCTGCTGATGATGTTCTCAAAGGAAAGCCAGCCCCTGATGTATATTTAGTAACTCTTCGGAAATTGGATATAGATGCAAAAAAATGTATTGCATTTGAAGACTCCTTTTCAGGGCTAATTGCTGCAAAAAATGCTAAGTTAAAAACTATCGTTGTACCCCATGCTGAATTATACGATCAAGGTAAATTTGATACTTCCGACTTAAAGTTACGCAGTCTTACTGAGTTTGACGAGAAACATTTGAAAACACTGTTGGTCTAGATTTTGATAGTAAAGTCACATTAATATTACACCCATACTCTAATTAAACGGGGTTGTTGCAATTAATCAGAGAATGTAGTTCTACCCAGTTATGGCTACGGCTTTTGTTGATCCAGATGAGCTTGCGGAATGTGAGCCAGTAATACCTGAAGATGAGGTAGTGTTGTTCCCTTATGGCATCGACTTTGATGAAGACGATGATGAGTAGTTCGCTACCAACAAAATAACTCATAGAGCAAACTTCCTCCCTACTACTGGGAGGAGGTTACGCCTTACCTCTTGTTTGGACATTAGTTGTATTAGCTCATCTAATGCAAACTTTACTCGTTTGAAAATGCGTTACAATGATTCGGGGCAGAAACGAGTCAGCTATTTAGCTAAGCTGAGACCAAGTACTACGGCGATAGATTTCGAAGTTTTGGGTACTCTCGATCTCAAGGGAATAGGGCAGCATTTTAGGGGCAAGTGCAGGTAGGATGAGTTTGTTAAACCACACACGGGTAGGAATTCAGTCTGTGAAGGTTTTGGACAGAAACGATTTAGCTGTGTATCCCTAAACCGTTTCGTTCAGGTTAGAAAAAGTATCTTGATACTATAGTCATTTGTTATACCGCTCCTGTTCCAAGCTCCACTCTAAACTTAACCACAAGCTCATCTACAAACTTAACAAGCCCCTCGTTATAAAACTGAGCCAAATCAGCCCTTGTTTTTAGCAACTCTTCAACTATTTCCTCAACATCATCTCTGCTAGTTTGCTCCACCTGAATTGGCCCCAAGTACTCTTCGGTGAGCCTTAATAACTCCCGTTGAACACCAAGTATTTCTAAATACACTTGTGGTTGCAGATAGATAGCGTTTGTAACCAAGGTGCGATAGAGCTCTAGAGCGCACTCCTTTGCCTTCTCTGCCCTTTCAGTATAAAAACTGTATTCACGAGCGCTTTGGCTATCATGCCCGTAGTACTCTTCTTCACACGACACGGGAATAGGATTGTCGTTGGCAAAACTATGAATACTTAGCACTAATTGAGAAAAACTTTCATACACCTTGCCAATTGCTTCTGCTTTTTGCAGATCTATTCTAGAAGCTTTGATATTTTGCTCATGAGAGAGAATCGATAGCGAGGTTTTCAACTTTTCAGTTTTAGCCGTGAGCTCATTTTTGTACGATTCAATTTTTTTGCTTAGCTGATGCTCAATGGTTTTCTTTGAAAGATATTTTATTACTATGAAAGATGCGCTACCGCCAGCTAAAGCCGAGGCAATTGCACTATAAATTATATTAACTTCAGCCATTTAAACTCCAAACGCTGATTAACTACCTAAGGTTTAACGCCTACCATAATGTATGCCTCTTTGAACCAACAAAGTGCACTATACTCCATACCAAAACCACCGAGTAAAAAGCATCACATTGATGGCTTTGTTATGTTTTGATCCTGAGAGTGAGTACCTTCTTCATTTCGCTTACAAGCCATTGACCATTGACTTCAATCTCTTTACGGTCTGAATTAGAAAGTTGATGCAAGTACCCATTTCTTAGTTGCCGTGCACTCTTCGTTCCTCTCTTACCTTCACCACCTTGAAATAGCTTGAGCAACACGTCGTTGTCGAAATGTATATTAAAATGAATTAAAGCTTCGGTAAGAGCTTTAGTATTTAACTTGGTTTGTTTGTACTCTTTATCTGTCTGATAGAAATTCTGAAGCTTTGTTGCAAAGACCTCACACCGCAAATAATAACCGACAAACTGACCAACAATACCTTGGCAGTCAAAGCCGGGATTATTACTTTGAGCTTCAGCTAACCCTCTGTTACGCCGTAAATTAAGAGCTTGTATCTGATTTTGTGACTTTTGTACTTTCTTTGCCATTAACTCGCCAACTGATTAGTTAAAACATATTCTCCATTCTCGAGTAACTTAGTAGCAGCATGCTTCAGAACATCGATAGATTGATTGTCTAAATAATTCTCAATTAATAAGAAATATTTAGAGAACCAATCAACTTCTGACTCTTTAAGAGAGTGATTACTGACTGCTGTTTTATGCAGTTTCTTGAACCATTTGTAGTCTTGTTCATAGGAATAATGAGTAGAAAATGAATTGAAAATATCATCCTTGGAGGTAAGCACTCCATTAATCTTATCACCAGCAACGCCTGCCACTATAAACTCAGCGCTTTTAACTAAATCATCGTAATTGTTGTAGTTTAACTTGTACCCCTCAATAGAGAGCATTCCTTCATCTTTTATATCGTATACTAAGTACGCTCTTCCATAGTTGAACCCTAATCGATAGATCATGACCCACAAATGACAAATTTCATGAAAACAATTGTTGAAATTCATATTTACCTCAAAAAAACATAACGCCAGCCATAAGGTGCGCCCCACCGAACTCACCAAGCCAACTGAACTTTAAACCAAAAATGCCGAGTGTAATGCGTCACACTTGATGGCCTTGTTATGCACTACCACGCACTCAAACCTGATCTCTAGACTCATGAAGCTTTAGGATATGGAGGCATATCCTTGCCCAAAAAATTATCAGGAAATAAATTAAAACCAGAGCTGCCATAAAACTGACAGCCCTCATTAAGTGGCTAGTTATGCCTCACAAGTTTTCTGCTTGTTAGCCCTAACTAAAGTAACACCGTCATTCAAATCAAACTTGTCTGTTTGCTTGTTACATGCATCACAAAAAGGAGCTATTCTTTCTCCAGTTACATCCGGATTAAAAATGTGAGCGCCCAATGTTGGAGAGCTTGAACATCCTTTCACAGAGCACTTGTTTGGCCATGTTTTACCTGAACCATTTAACCAATGTGCTTTCCAAGTCCCACATTTACACTCTCGGTTGCTGGTGCCCTTTTTGTTGCCCCAACCTTCTGCAGGCAGTGTTGTACTCATAAATTTACCCTTAAATTAAGACAGTGCCATTATTGACACACTTTATATATGGGTACTGTTTTCCATAATTCAACTGATAGCACTGCGTAAAAAGGCATAACATTTTAATATCGTGCCAGCACGAATTGATGTATTCAGCATATCTCAAGCACCCTCTCTAACCAACTGAAAATCATGCATATAATTCATTTTAATCAAATTTTAGTTGAAAACCGTGCAAGCACATATTGCTTCCGATTCAAGGCACGTTATCAATCAAAAACTTCCTTTTAGTTCTCAATTATTCAATAGATTAGAAATAGTTGAACAATATAATCGTGCGTAAGTGTGATTGAAGGTTAGTCTGTTGTGGATTAAAACAATTAGCTACATTGTTGGAACTTTAGGCATGAGGAAAAATAAGGCAAGTTGCAGGGTTTGAAACTGAGTCCAATCGCTCTCTGGCTCACTTTGGGGCATAAACGTTTTAGAGTAGTGGCACTAAGGCGCCACTCCCAAAAAGTGGCTTTATAGTGATTCAAAATAACTACCAACTCAAAAAATCCAACTCAGCTCTAATATCACTTATCTGCTCATCCGTTAATTCTGGCAAAATGTTGAACTCCCCTATTATTGCCTTTGGTTCGGG
>NZ_JBFRVM010000120.1:0-6749 GCF_041475145.1 Vibrio sp. 10N.222.49.A3 | reverse complement strand
TAAGCGGAGAAGAGCCCTACAAGTATGGAAAGTCACTAACTTTGTGCCATGCGTTAATAGACCAGTTCAAGGCGCAATGCCCCTCGACCATCATCGAATAATTTACTTAATAAAGTGGCTTCAGGCTTGTTCAACACTCGGGATTTAGTGTTGGCTGCGCAACACCTTAATCCTTATTTGTGTACGCCCAGCATGGGCATGAACTAATGAGGTGAAAGTCCTCTGTAGGAAGATCACCGTTCAAATAACGTACTGTTATTAAACGTTAACTACTAGCGAATGGCAAGGGCTTACCCGCGAGGGTTGGTCTAGAGGAAGCCGCTAGCAAATTTGCGAGCTGATGAACAAGAACATCATATGAGGCGTAGGCTAGAGGTGAGTTGGCACAAGACGACGAAACCACGTGATCTAATGGCTACCGTAAATGATGCAGCAGTGCAAAGAAAGTTCATGTTCTTATCTGGGGAGATCTGCTTAGCAAGCGATCGTTAACTTAACCAGCTTGGCCTCTGGTTCAACGGGCCTGGCGTGTGAGCATCATCAACTTATGCGAGCGAAAGTGATGAATAACGATAGCGCGGATCGGAGCAATTCGGTCTGTGATTAAGCAGAAGTCAGCAGACGGCATAGTAGCCCAACGCCCATCGTAATGGATGGGACATGGTGAAGGCCTGAACATTTAGAAGAAGGAGGAGTCATGTCAAACTTGCCGATACCCACTACGTCGCCAGACGATTACTATCTGCAGCGTCTTGATCTGCAACCGGCCTTCAACAACGATCTATTTCAGCAACTGCTCAAGCCTGAAAATTTACACCGAGCATGGCGTCAAGTTAAAGCCAATAAAGGCGTGGCAGGCATCGATGGGATGACCATCGACGCTTTCCCGCAATGGATGCAACAAGGCGGCTGGCAACAGTGTAAAACCCAGCTTGAGTTAGGAGAATATCAACCTTCAGCGGTCAGGCGCGTAGAGATCGATAAGCCCGATGGCGGTAAACGTAAATTGGGGATCCCTAACGTTATTGACCGTGTCATACAGCAAGCGATTGCCCAAATACTCACCCCGCTATTTGACCCATTTTTCTCGGCTAACAGCTTTGGCTTTAGGCCGAACAGAAATGCCAAACAAGCGGTATTGCAAGTTAGGGATATCATCAAACAGAAACGCAATTTTTCCGTGGATGTTGATCTGTCTAAGTTCTTTGACCGAGTTAATCATGATTTACTCATGACTCAGCTAAGGAGTAAGGTTCAGGATAAGCGCCTATTGGCCCTTATTGGTCGTTACCTACGGGCTGGTGTGATGGTCAATGAGCAA
Source organism: Vibrio sp. 10N.222.49.A3 (assembly GCF_041475145.1). Taxonomy (NCBI): domain Bacteria; kingdom Pseudomonadati; phylum Pseudomonadota; class Gammaproteobacteria; order Vibrionales; family Vibrionaceae; genus Vibrio; species Vibrio sp. 10N.222.49.A3. Next base: position 5,428 of record NZ_JBFRVM010000120.1, on the reverse strand, counting down.
TTTGAAGCAAGCTTTGAAGGTGTTCCTCAGGGCGGCCCCCTCTCGCCATTACTATCAAATATTATGTTAGATAGTTTGGATAAAGAGCTGGAAAGCCGAGGGCATCAATTCGCCCGCTACGCGGACGACTTTATCATCTTGGTAAAGTCTCAACGAGCAGGTGAACGGATACTCAAAAGTATTACTCATTACCTAGCTACTAAGCTGAAACTGGTTGTTAATGAACAGAAAAGCCAAGTGGTTAAAGTAAGTCAAAGTAAATTTCTAGGTTTTACATTTAACCGAGGCAAGATCCAGTGGCATGCTAAAACGCTGCACATTTTCAAACAAAAGATGAGACGGCTGACGAACCGAAACTGGGGCGTAAGCATGAGTTATCAACTGTTTAAAGTGCGGCAATACCTGCAAGGTTGGATCAACTACTTTGGCATTGCCAATGCCTATCAAGGGTGTGTCGACCTAGACCATTGGATCCGTCGTCGCGTACGTATGTGCTACTGGCGTCAATGGCGAAAACCACGGACTAAAGTACAAAACTTACTTAAACGTGGTGTCAGGATCCAATCAGCCGTTGGCTGTGGTATCACAAGTAAAGGTCCATGGCGAAGTTCGAAGACCCCCGGAATACAGCAAGCACTGAGTAATGAATACCTTAAGAAAGCGGGACTATTTTCACTAAGAGATGGATGGATCGCAGTTCATTACCCTAACCAGAAAGTTTAGGTTAGGCGTTCTAAATGAACCGCCCTGTGCGGAGCCGCATGCAGGGTGGTGTGGGGGCTGAGGGTTAGACACCCTCGGCTACCCGATTAGATTTTGCCATCAACAGGTGCAACTTTTAATCGTTTGGCACATTCATCATTGCGAATGTCTTTAGGAATTTGAACAAATTGTAGGAAGTCCGGAAAACCAGTCATTTTGATACATATAACTAGTAAATCCTCGCAAAACTCTAAAATGTTAGTAACAAAAACTAGTAGGTCTTTTGCTATAGGTGCTTTAGGATCATCATTCCTGTGCCAATATGGTTCACTAAGCTTGTACTGCTTAGAATAAGGATCCGGTATTAGTTCAAAGTTGTGAATATGCAAATTACCAGAATAGCCACCAGGATGCTCAACCGCATTACGCATAGCAACTACCGACTTTATCCATAAATCATGATCTTGCTTAATTAGCATAGCAAGTTCTGAATCTTCACCAAATTTATCAACAGCCCAAGAATGAATCTTATCAAAACGAGCTTCGTTAAACTCTTTACCGAAGAATAATCCAAAAAGTTTTGAAAGGTCTCTTAATGCCGATTTAGCACAATACAAAAATTGTTCAACACGCTGTTCTAATCGTATCAAATGTGGGACCTCAATAACTCGACCTTGAGACTGAGTTATAAGTCCGTTTTCATTTAACTCTTCCACAATTGCCATGATTTCTTTTGATATTTCTTGTGCAATATCATCACACTCTAACAGCCTAGGCTGAACTTCTCCATGATAGAGTGCAAATACATCATCTTGTCTATTTTTTTCTAAGCTACTGAATTGTATAAGTTCACTAGTTTGTATTGAGAGCCTAGCAACAATAGGATTCGCAGTACCATGCTCTGAAACTTGTTTAAGTTGAAATGTCACAATGTCCCCTTAAAAATCTAACATTTTAATATCGTGCAGGCACGGATTCACACTTTCAGTGTATCCCAAGCCCACCACTTAACCAACTGAAAAATAAGAATATAATGCAGTATAAATCCGATTTTTCAGGTGCAAACCGTGCAAACACACATTGCTTCCAATTCAAGGCACGTTATCACTGAAGAACTTCCATTTAGTTATCGACTATTCAATAGCTTAGAAACACTTTAACAACGTATTCGTGCGTAATTGTGTTTGAAGATCAGTCTCTAGTGGTCTAGTGGGTTAGAACTTTAGGCATGAGGAAAAGTAAGACAAGTTCCTGAGTTTGAATCTGAGTTCAATCCCTCTCTGGCTCACTTTGGGGCAGAACTTTGCTAACGATGATCACTGCTGATAAAACTCTGGACTGAAGTAAGCACTGAGTACCATGCAGTTAAAAAGTGCGTTATTACTTGTTGGTGTGGTAACTAAGCATACCTATTCGTCCTCCATAAGCTTTATTCTAGCCGTCATCCAGCAATTTCAATCAGGCATAATTAAATCTTCGTGGGTATCATCTCTACGATTTCTGAGTTGGAGTATCAAAAACAATGAGCGTGATAAAACGTCATGAACGACAGATAAAGAAAGTGTGCGACTTTATAGATAGTAACCTAGACGACGAGTTCTCACTTGAGCATCTCAGTACTGTGGCTGCCAGTTCAAAGTACCACTTTCACCGTATCTTTAAGGCGTTTATGGGGATCAGTGCTATGCAGTATGTGTTACTTGCACGAATGAAACGAGCTTCCTTTAGGTTAGCATTTGAGTCAGAGTTCAGTGTTACTGATATTGCTTTTGAAGCTCAATTCGAAAGCCTAGAAGCTTTTACCCGTGCTTTTTCAAGGATATTTGGGCAAACACCTTCCCAATTTAGAAATCAGCCTGAGTGGCGTTCTTGGCACTCAAAGTATGAATATCATCCACCAATAACAGGAGAAAGTGTAATGGATGTTCAAATCGTAGATTTCGAAAAAAGAGAAGTTGCATTAATTGAACATAAAGGTAGCCCACGACTAGTATACGAGACAGCAGCTAAGTTTATAAATTGGCGAAAATCAACAGGTTTATCTCCAATAAAAACCAGCGAAACATTTGGTATTCCTCACTCAGACCCAAGCGATACGCCAGATGATCAGTTTCAGTTTGATATCTGTGGCTCGCACGAAGGAGAGGTTCCAGATAATGCCTATGGAATTAAATCTGGAACAATACCAAGTGGGAGGTGCGCCATGGCAGTCCATAAAGGAAGCCATGACAGCATTGGCGATACCGTTTATCACTTATATCAAAAATGGCTGCCAAATAGTGAAGAAGAATTAAGAGACTACCCTTGTTACTTCCGTTACTTAAATTTTGTTCATGAAGTAAATGAATGTGAGTTGTTAACGGAGATCTACCTACCAATTAAATAGTATGTGGCTATGAGCGGTGGTCAGCGTATCAAACCACCGCCGATTTGTTACATGTTGCTTGGTATAGGTGCTTTTTATTGCGGTTTCTCTGTTGCTAACCATGAGGAAAAATAAGGCGACTTCAGTGACATGGTTCTCTTCTGAGTAATTACGTTAACGCGAAATGGGGCAAAAATGAGTTTCAGGAATTCTAATATTAGTGATTCATGAATAACTTTTTATAAGGCAAATTTGCCAATTAATACGCCTTTGTACAGTGCGCACTTTGTCTGATTATGTTTAATGGTGCATATCTTATATATGTATTGCAACCTCTTGTATTTAGAGGTTTTATCATTGAAGTATCGCGAAATGAGTAAGAATTACATTTTTCGAGAGTTAGAGTGCCAAATGACAAAGGAAGAGGTTGCTGAACTGTGTTTTAAATCTGTGAGAACTGTCACAGGTTGGGATGAGGGAAATCCAATCCCGCCCGAGTGCAAACGGCTTATGAGAATGGCAAAAGGTCGAGAACTAAGCATTAGCGAAGACTGGATACAGTTCAAAATGTTATACGACAGAATGGAGCTGCCGACTGGCCAAGTGGTGAGGCCTCAACAAATATTGGCAGGAATTGCACTTTTGGGAATTCAGTCAGAGTTAGAGATTAAGACTTCAACCCACTTACTTGGGCTTGCTAGAGCGATAGCGAATATTAAGAGATAGGATTAGAAAAGCATGGTTTTCTCAAGGCCAATTCAAAACTTAGTTATCCTGGTTCGCATGAAGTGATCTTTGTTGATAAGGTGATTTTGACTGGAGTGAAGACACGTCCTGTTTAGATACCCAGTCCTCCTTTTTGGTCATATCAGGAGAAATAAGCCGGACTCATTGAGTTCGGCTTTTTTGCTAACGTAAAGCTGGACAAGCTTTATACATTTACTTTCTATAGCCAAGTAACACTTCTTCATAATTATCAAGTAACTTTGAATTGATAACTTTGTTTTTTGGTATGTCAAATAGCTCACAAAGCGTATAAACACTAGAAGTGAATGGTTCGCCAATATAAGGTGATATGTAAATCGCTTCAATTAGTGTTGATACGTCAATATCAACCAGTATAGGACTTGGCTTATAGGCTGCCCATTCCTTTGCATTCATACCTTGAGGCACTGAGTACAAACGTACTTCATTTTCATGTGCATACTCTTTTCTTTTAAGTAAAGGAGATGTGACCCCATCTGTTAGGCAGTCCTGTGGCGTTAACTTATCGCACAAAAAATCTAGGTACTTTACACGTCCCATCAATAATGGAACTGTAGGCTCACAAAGATTAATGGCTGATTCTAACGAAGCTACAGTAGTTTTGATCGCAATTCCTTTCCCACTGTCTGAATACAATTTCCACATAGCTTCAGACTCACTATTACTGTGATACCAACAATGAACACACGTCGATTTTGAGATTTTGTTATGCCTTGGAATGATATTAGCTTTCTCTTGTTCCAATCGTGGCTTAATCGTAGATATTGCAAGAAGCTGCTGTTCAGTTGGCTTTATGAGGCCAGAATCGACTTGTTCTCTAAATACCTTTTCGGCTTGCAAGTTTCTTTGTTCAAGCTCTTTAAGTTGATCAAAAGCAATATCAGTCGTCAACTCAAAAATAATTTTTGGTACAAAGCCCTCAAATGGGTCTGTTTTTTGATAGTAGCTCAATGGTGTCATGAAAAGCCGTTTGTTATTGAGTAAATCAATTAACTTCTCGATTGACATGTATCTCCACAGTTCCATTTCACTATCTAGACTTTGTCCTACTTTAACTCGTTTCAATTAATTTACCCTTATATCAACATATCGCTATTAGACGAAACTCACTATGAGCGTAATTATACTAGTCTCTTTTATTTGTTAACAATTACTTACCGTAAGAATGAAAATAAAGAACTAGCGCGCAAGCTTGCAACTAGAGCAGGGTTTTGTGAGTGCTGATGGATAGGTCGAATTTACCCCCGTGATACAACACGGGGATTCACGACGAACAGCATTAGAAGAATGGATAACTTCTAGTAGGGCAAAACCCCATGAACAGGATGTGAATGAGTAAAAGGTCTATCCAACAATGGGGCAGAAATGAGCTAGAGCTACTACTCTAATGATTCATTAGAACAAATAGCAGCGTACCAATACGATCGCTACCATTTTAAGAGGATACTTTATTGGGCTGCATAGGGTTAAAGGAACGTTTTTGTGCCCAAGCAGCGGCCAATGAATACCTAGTTTAGAATAAAGACATTTAACCCGTTCCTACTCTCTCGTACTGGCCTTATACCTGAAATTACATTCACTCTCGATGGATATCCT
>NZ_JBFRVM010000119.1:0-200 GCF_041475145.1 Vibrio sp. 10N.222.49.A3 | reverse complement strand
TTTTGTGTGTATCTTGGCACCGCAGGATAGGCTTGGTCGGAGGTGACGTATTCCGTCCTTTCGGGTCTAGTGATCTCCTTTTCTACCTGCGACTTGACTGTCAGTTCAATCATCGGCTCAGGTTTGATGATGGGTTTCTGCGCTTCCTCTTGTTGAAGTTTTACATCATCGGTAACCCCATCAAAGCGCGCTTGATTAAA
>NZ_JBFRVM010000118.1:0-13605 GCF_041475145.1 Vibrio sp. 10N.222.49.A3 | reverse complement strand
TGCTGGTGCGGATCAGTTTGGCTGTTACTTCATTACCTAGACATTTCAAGCCTCGACGATGACGAGAAGCTACTTATAAAGTCAAATGCGAAAGAACACCCCAAACAACAAGAAAGTTTCCTCAAGGTTAAACTAAAACAGCATGTTAGTGGTTTTTCATATTGTAATTTACAACCTCGTGACTTTTTACCTAAAATATCTACAGCTTTAAAAAATGCAGAAAAATTATGTCCCCCAGATAGTGGTTGGGAGGGAGGGCCTTTTACTCAAATACCCAAGCTAATAAATGCTTTACCAGAAATAAATTAATCGACAGGCTCCTAGCAGGAGTCTGATTGGTATATTTGCTTACATATGATCAAGGAACTAATCTAATATTTTAAACAGCCAACTCACAACCAGTAATTTTGTCAATACTTCCACGTCGACATCAGCTTGAATGTAAAGTAATGCTATTCCCGTGAGCACTTCTTGAGAACTGACTAGATGATCTGTTGACAACTAGAACTGACCTCTTTTCATATTAAACCCAACCCACTCCGCAGGCGACGACAGTTCGAGCTTTTTGAACATCTTAATCAGCCTCCTACATTCTTTTGGTGTGTGCTTTCCCTTGTCCCACTCTTTGGATATTCTCACACTTTTGAAACAAAATTCTGCTGCTTCAATCGATAAGCCTCACCCAAACTCAGGAAAAATATAGTTTTAATTATTTCGTGATACTTCTGATTAACTCTCTCAAAAGTGAGAGAGCTTATAGGCATATCGGTTGCATTAAACATAAGGACGCAAAGGACGCAAAGTACAAAGGCGTATTGACTGGCAATGTTCGACTTGTAGTAATGAATTTATGTCTATTTCTTCCATCTCAGGCACAGCGATGAGCGGTATCTGATTGCGTTTAAGGATACTAAAAATAATCCGGCGGGTAGATTCACTCCATAAAGCTAAACTCACTTATATCCAATTATGAATTGGCACGTTAATCCTTACCCAACAAAAACAAAAAGGCCTCGCAATGCGAGGCCTTTGGTTTTTCTATCTATCAGAAGAGATTAGTCGCGAAGTGCTGCGCCGAATTTCTCTGAGATTGAAGCTACGATAGCATCTACTGAACCAGCGATGTCTGCATCTTCAAGTGTGCGCTCTACAGACTGTAGGCTAAGTGCGATAGCTAGGCTCTTCTTACCTTCTTCAACGCCTTGACCAACGTATACGTCGAACAGTTTAGCGCCTGTTAGGAATTCGCCACCCGCTGCGATACACGCTTCTACGATGTCGCCAGAAGCGACTGCTTCATCAACAACAACGGCGATATCACGACGGTTTGCAGGGAACTTAGATACGGCTACTGCTTCTGGAAGCACGCGAGTATTGATAGCAGCCCATTCGATTTCGAATACGATAGTGCGGCCGTTAAGACCAAACTTACGCTCTAGTTCTGGGTGAACAGTACCAATGATACCCACTTCCCTTTCTGTTTCTAAACCAGCGTCTACTACGATAGCCGCAGTTTGACCTGGGTGAAGTGCTGGGTGCTTCGCTGCTTTGAAGCTGTATGCGATTTCGTTTGCAGAAAGCTCAAGAACTGCTTCTAGGTCACCTTTAAGATCGAAGAAATCTACAGTGTTAGTTGCAATGTCCCAGTGCTCTTCGCCACGAGTACCAGAGATAACGCCCGCAAGCATCATTTCTTGGCGCATGCCGTTTTCAGCAGTTGCTTCAGGGATGAAACGTAGGCCTGATTCGAATAGACGAACGCGAGACTGTTGACGCTTCTGGTTGTGAACAACTGTGTTTAGAAGACCTTGGATTAGGCCAAGACGCATTGCTGACATGTCCGCAGAGATTGGGAATGGCAGGATTAGCGGCTCAACACCAGGTACAACAAGTTTTTGCTGTTCTGGTTCTACGAAGCTGTATGTGATTGCTTCGTGGTAGCCACGGTCTACAAGAAGGTCACGAACGCGCTTAAGCGGTTGGTTAGCTTCTTTGTGGTCATTCATTTTAAGTGCCGCTTTAGGCGCTTGGTTTGGAATGTTATCGTAACCGTAGATACGACCTACTTCTTCAATTAGGTCTTGCTCGATTGCGATATCAAAACGCCAAGATGGAGACGTTGCCGTCCAACCAGCATCAGTGCTTTCAACTTCACAACCTAGGCGAGTAAGAATTTCCACTACGTCTGTAGATGGGATTTCGTGACCTAATAGGCTGTCTAGCTTAGCGCGACGTAGAGCAACTACGTTTGCTTTAGGAAGATCAGCTTCAGATTCGCTGCCGTTTACTGGAGCAACTTCACCACCACAGATTTCAACTAGAAGCTGTGTTGCACGCTCCATTGCTGCTGCTTGTAGCGTTGAATCAACACCACGTTCGAAACGTAGAGAAGAATCTGTGTGAAGGCCGTAAGCACGTGCGCGACCACGGATATGATCCGGTGCGAAGAATGCAGCTTCAAGAAGAACGTCAGTCGTTTCAGTAGTAACACCTGAATCTTGACCGCCAAAGATACCAGCGATTGCTAGTGCTTTGTTGTGGTCAGCGATAACAAGTGTGTTGCTGTTTAGTTCAGCTTCGTTGCCATCTAGAAGTGTTAGCTTTTCGCCCTGCTCTGCTAGACGAACCACGATACCGCCTTCGATCTTAGCTAGATCGAATGCGTGCATTGGTTGGCCTTGCTCTAGCATCACGTAGTTTGTGATGTCTACAACTGGGTCGATTGAACGGATACCACAACGGCGCAGTTTTTCTTGCATCCAGATTGGAGATTCCGCTTTCACGTTTACGTTCTTAACCACACGGCCAAGGTAACGTGGACAAGCATCAGTTGCTTTGATTTCAACAGATACTGTGTCTTCAATGCTTGTTGCAACAGCTTCAACTGTTGGCTCTGTAACGTCTGCGCGGTTTAGTACGCCAACTTCACGAGCAAGGCCACGGATGCTGAAGCAGTCTGCGCGGTTTGCTGTTAGGTCTACGTCGATAGTTACGTCGTTAAGCTCAAGAAGCTCACGTACGTCCATACCTAGTGTTGTGCCTTCTGGCAGCTCAAGGATGCCGTCAGACTCTACGTCGATACCTAGCTCAGAGAAAGAACAAAGCATGCCGTGCGATGGAACGCCACGTAGTTTTGCTTTCTTGATTTTGAAGTCACCAGGAAGTACTGCACCAACTGTTGCTACTGCTACAGTTAGGCCAAGACGACAGTTAGATGCACCACATACGATGTCTAAAAGTTCTTCTTCGCCGATATCAATTTTAGTTACTTGTAGTTTGTCTGCGTCTGGGTGCTGACCGCACTCAACCACTTTACCTACTTTAACGCCGGTGAATTCACCAGCAACAGGTTCTACATCGTCAACTTCCAAACCAGCCATAGTGATTTGGTGAGCTAGCTCTTCGCTGTTAATTGCAGGTTTAACCCACTTGCGTAGCCAAGATTCACTGAATTTCATAGTTTTGACTGCCCCGGATTACTTGAATTGTTTAAGGAAACGAAGGTCGTTCTCGAAGAACGCACGAAGGTCATTTACGCCGTAACGAAGCATCGTTAGACGCTCTACACCCATACCGAATGCAAAACCAGAGTATTTCTCAGGGTCGATGCCAACAGAGCGAAGTACGTTAGGGTGAACCATGCCACAGCCTAGAACTTCTAGCCATTTGCCATCTTTACGTTTCACGTCAACTTCAGCTGAAGGCTCTGTGAACGGGAAGAATGAAGGACGGAAACGCACTTCAACTTCTTCTTCAAAGAAGTTACAAAGGAAATCGTTAAGAATGCCTTTAAGTTGTGCGAAGTTTACGTTCTCATCAACTAACATACCTTCCACTTGGTGGAACATTGGCGTGTGAGTTTGATCGTAGTCGTTACGGTAAACACGACCCGGAGCAATGAAGCGAAATGGCGGTTTGCCGTTTTCCATCGTACGGATTTGAACACCAGAAGTGTGCGTACGTAGCATTAGATCAGGGTTGAAGAAGAAAGTATCGTGATCAGTACGAGCTGGGTGATCGTCTGCGATGTTTAGTGCATCAAAGTTGTGGAATGCATCTTCGATCTCAGGGCCAGACTCAGTGCTAAAGCCAAGCTCACCAAAGAACTGTTCGATACGCTCAACTGTGCGAGTAACTGGGTGAAGACCACCGTTCTCAATGCGACGACCTGGTAGGCTCACATCGATAGTTTCTTCAGCTAGTTTCGCTTCAAGCTCTGCACGTTGTAGTGCGTCTTTGCGAGCTGCGATCGCTTGTTGAACAGCACCTTTCGCTTTGTTGATCTCTTGACCAGCAGTGCGACGCTCTTCAGGTGGAAGTTTACCTAGGCTTTGTAGTTGAAGAGTTAGTTCACCCTTCTTACCTAAATACTGAACTCGCACTTCATCAAGTGCGACTAACGAATCTGCTGTATCAATAGCAGTCGTTGCATTAGCAATGATCTCTTCTAGATGTTGCATCATTTCCTCATCTACCAGTTGGTAGTGTCCGTATCGGATGATTAGTTTTTTTAGATAGCTACACATAGTAATCAAACACGCTACCAATGCCAAATTGAATCGCTAAAAGAGCTAGTTATTGACTAAAAACACGGCAAATTTAACAGGATATTAATGAGGAATAGGAAGAAGTGGAACAATTACAGGTTCCACTCCTTAATTTGGAAATGACCTGAACGCTAAATCTGAATCGAACAAACGCTGTTCTTCCCCGCGTTTTTCGCTAAATAGACGGACTCATCGGCGGCTTTAATCAAATCGTTCATTGAGCCGAATTCTTCGGTTATTTCAGCGACACCAACACTAATGCTGCCAATCCAAACTTGATTACTGGTTTCAACCTCTAATTCAGACACTTTCTGTCGAGCGGTTTCCGCTATGTACATCCCACCTTTAAGGTCGGTGTCTGGGCAGATAACCAAGAACTCATCGCCACCTAACCGGCAAACAATATCATCATTACGGAACGTGTTTTTCAGTTCACGCGAGAGGGTTTTTAGCACCAAGTCGCCTGCATCATGACCGCTAGTGTCATTAATGCGCTTGAAGTGGTCGGCATCAATCATAATGCACACTAAAGGCATGCCAAGTTCTTTAGAGTCTTGCCAATGCAGCGCTAACTGTTTAAAAGCACTACGACGGTTATGCAAATTAGTGAGAGAGTCGGTTAATGACAGCTCTTCAAGTCTCTTGTTCGCTCTTTTTAATTCAGCCGTGCGTTCCTCAACTTTATCTTCGAGTAACTGGTTGAAGCGTAACAACTGCTTATTGCGTTCAGAGACTTGTTCAAATAAGCCTTTCAGAGCGGCTAATAAAGGGAGGGTTGACGAGTCTCGCTGCTTTTCTTCTGCCTCAAAGGCTTCTAGGGGTGTTGCGCCCTCTTCTATTGCGGCCATTTGTCGCGCCATGTTTTGATCAATGCCAAGGATGTGATAAGCAAGCCAATGGATCAAGAAATCCAGTAACTGCCGTGCTGACGACTGATCTTCTTCCAAGATGAAGGCTTGCATACTGTAGATATCTCGCATGAATACACGATGCACTTTGATGTGCTCTTCAATGTGTAACTCATACACACCGCAATCCCTCATCAAAGATTCTTCCTCTTTAAAGTGAAATTCGGCATAGCGTGTGAGATCGAGTAAAGCGACGTTAATGTCGTCAATAGAGATAGTATTCTCTGACAACAGGTTTCCGTAGTGGTTGATAAAACCAACAAGATATTGATGCTGTTCATCTACAACACCAATGCCTGTTTCAAAGTTTTTATCCCAATTAAATGAATTCATAAATCCCTTAAGGCCGATACCACCAGCACGATTTACATGCATATTCGGAGGTTATAGATATTCGAAAAAATATAACCATCTTACCTGTGGGTCTATTAGATTGTTTGATCCATTTTATAAAAAGAAGATATTGAACACTCTAAATATAACTCATCTTAAATTTGAGACGCCCCTTTTAACAAGAGCGCCTCACGAAGCTAACACTAGAAATAATATTCCAACGCCATCTCAACAAAATCATCCTTACGAGCGAAGAACAACAAGTCTTCTGGAGTTTCGTTCTCAAACAACCAAGCGTTGAGTCGCCACTTGAGGTTGTTATTGATGCGGCTTGAGGCTTCGAGCTTTGCACTGTAGACATCGCTGTTATCTAAGTCTTGAGTGATGCCTGTAAGCACTTCGGTGCCGTCTTCATCGTTCAAGGCGAAACGGGCACCAAGGAACACATCGTTTTGACCGATGGTTTGAGCGTTGTTACCTCGGCTGTCATACAGGTATTCAGCAATGAAGCCGATGTCCCAATACGATTCAAGCGCCCCAACCCATGTGTATTCAAAGCCTGTCGCGACGCCTGTGTGGTTGTCGTAGCTGTCGCGATAAATGCTTTCCAGCTTCCACAACCAATCGCCAATAATGCCTTGCACATCCAATCCGAAGTGCTGCATTTGCGCGTAATACGGCTTGAGTTCATTGCCCTCTACACGATAATAAGGGTCGCGATTTGTGCCGCCTAAATAGCTTAAACCGACATCCCAATCGCCGTACATTTGGCTATAGCGCAGCGCTACATCAACGTGCTTTTCTTCTCTCGAAGATTCGTAAAGCGCATCGTCCGATACAGGTACAGTCGACCTTAATCGACCGTCTTCCCCTGCAAAGGTACGCTCACGAAAATACGGCAGTAACATGGCATCAATGGTTCCCCAGTCTTTGATTGAGGTAAAGTGCACCATAGGCTGACCCAACTTAGATTCACCATCGACCGATTCAATGGCATCGGTTTGGTTTACCACATCCACCAAGTGCGCCGATTCAGTGACACCCCAGAACACCTTGCCAACACCTGCGCGCAGTTCGTAATCGTCCCAATAATTGAGATACAGAGCTTCACGAACGTCACCATGGGTACGCTCATCGTCTTCGCTGTCTAGGCGATAAAACGGGGTGAAGGTAAAGCTGCCGTTGCCCTCTTGTTGCTCCCAATAAAACTCTGGTTGCAACACCAGTGAGCTTTGCCCTTTATCTTGCCCTTGCAAGCCGTTGCTAAAGAACTGCCTGTGTTCGAGGTAAACCTGCCCTGCGAGTTCTGGGGTGACCTGTTCTACGAACTCAGAGCTAAAACCTGCCGCCACACATGGCAACGACACTTGCATTAGCCCAACTGTCGCCGCCAAGGTTAAAGATAACTGCGTTCCTGTTAACACAATCCTTTTCATATTCTTGCCTTACTTTGCACGTTTAAGTGTGTTTTTTTGAAAATCCTTGTCCTTAAGACCGGTCTGGAACGCTAAATCTGTCGTGGTTAAAACGGTGCTTTTGCCTGTTTGATGGTTTTGCATCGACATGGTGTGTGCGCGCCAGTATTGGTTTAGGTATTGTTTGTAGTCTTGGAACGAAAGGGTTTTCAGCAATGCGCCTTTACGGTCGTAAAACTCAACCTGAACGGGGCGGTAATATTGTTGGTCTAGCCATACCTTTTGCATGGTGTAGCCGGAATTTTTGTCGGTCGGAACCTGCTCCAAAACAAAGGTATCGACGCCTTCGATTTTGGCGTCTTCAATGTAGTTAAAGGTATACTTTCCTAACTCGAACGAGCTCAAGTCTTCGTAAGCAAACTCACTGCCCATAAACGGGCCCGATTTGTTGCGTGAAGAGATGCGTTTTACACGTTTCAATGCAGGCAGATACAACCATTGGTCATCCGATTTAGAGATGTGTGAATGGTTCAAGAAAGCCGTGCCTTTTACGTCGCGAGGCTCATCAAAAATCGTCAGCCCTTTGTCACCATCGTCATCCACTTCTAACGATTTCAATCGCATTAGGCGTGTGCTGCTTTCGCCTTGTTTGTTGCGAAGTAGCATTTCCATGGTTGCGACAGAATCACCCCACCCCATATCAACGGTTTTACGTTGCTCGGCAATCTCTAGGCCTTTCGCAGGGTCTGCTAATGCTGGGAAAGCTGCGAATGTGCCTATTGTTAACGTGCTGACGGTTAATGAGCTGACGGTAAATAATGTGGCAACGAATGTTTGTTTAACGCTTTTCATAAATATCTCCTTGAGTCAGCCCGCCGCAGCAGGCTGACGATTCTTTATTTAGTCGAAGTAGACAGTTCGCCAGTCGAGCTAGGCTGTGGCTTGGTGTCAGGCTTTGATTCGTGCTGAGGTTTATCTGCATAGTGAGTCTGTTTGTCGAAGATCATCAGCAAGCTTGGTAGCAAGATGAAGTCGACCACCAGCGCAATGAAAATCACAATCGCGCTGAGTAAGCCCATGTCGGAATTGAGTCTAAAGCTCGACATCGCCAGTACAGAGAAGCCAGCCACTAGCACAACCGTGGTGATCCAGAGTGCGCGGCCAACAGTGTGGAAGGCGTAACGAACGGCTTCTTCTGCTGATTTCCCTTCCATTCTGGCGCGTTGGTATTTACTTAAGAAATGCACTGCATCATCGACAACGATACCCAATGTAAGCGTGACCACGACTGACAGGCCAAGGTTGATTTCACCAGAGATCAACGCCCATAAGCCAAAGCCGATAATCGCCGGGGCAATGTTTGGCACTAAACTGATCACACCCAAGCGAACCGAGCGCAGTGCGAAGATCATCAGGCCAGAGATAAGCACTAAGGTGATTGGCAGAGTCGATAGCATGCTCGCCATGTTGGTTTCGCCAATGTGAGCAAACATCAGAGATGGGCTCGACGCGACTACTTCATATTGAGGTGCATTGGCTGCAAACCACGAGTAGATACGCTCTTCGAGTTCCACCAATTCCACGCTGCCTAAGTTGTCGACGGTGAGTACCATTTTGATCGATGATTTATCGACGTTGATTTGGTTATTCAAGTCCAAACCATAAGGCAGAGACATCTCATAAAGTAATAAGTATTGCGCGGCAAGTTCACGGTTAAGTGGCAGTTGATAGTAGCTGTCGTCATCACCGTGCATGTTCTTATTCAAACGCATGTAAACATCAGAAAGCGTTGCCACATGGTCGGTTTCTGGTTGAACGCGTAGCCACTCAGTAAAGTCACCAATCGCTTGCAAGAACACAGGATCAGCAATCGCTTGAGATTCGTTAGTTTTGACCGCAATACTGATGGTCGTCATACCACTTACGGTCTGTTCCATGAAGTCGGCTGCTTGTCTGAATTCGCTTGAGGTATCGAAATACTTCACCGATTCATCATTCACTTTGTTCAATGGAATTAACGCAGCAGCACCGACAATCACAAGAGTTGAAACAGGCAGCAGTGCTTTGCGGTTAGCAACGACAAAATCACCGAGCTTATCCATAAAGGTGACTTTGTCTGCCGCCTTAGGATTGGCAGATAGACGTTTAACTGGCAGCAGTTTTAACAATGCAGGCAACATAGTTACAGATAGGAAACATGCGATAAGTACGCCTAGTGCCGACAAGTTACCGAAATCACGCAGCACTGGAGAGTCCGACATGTTCATCATCAAGAAGCCGATCGCAGTGGTCACTGAGGTAATTAGAATCGGCATCGCATTGAGCTTGATGCTGTATTGAATGGCTTGTGCTTTCTCCGTCCCGCGTTGCATCGCTTGTCTCATGGTCACAATCACGTGAACACAATCAGCAACGGCAAGGGTTAGTACTAAGGTTGGAACGTTGACCGTTGCGGTGCTGAGGAACATCCCTGCCCAGCCAGACAAACCCATGGTGGCGACAATCGAAGAGATAATCACAACTAAGGTAGCCACCACACTAAAGAACGAGCGCAACATAAAGGTCAGGAACACCAACACCACCAACAGCATTAACGGCACGAGCGTTGAGCTGTCTTCTTGAGCCGACATCATAAAGGCGTTGTTCATGGCAATGATGCCCGCTTTGTGGAACTCGACGCTCGGGTAATCGGCTTGGTACTTGGCGATCATAGTATTGATAGCCGCGATCACTTCTTGCACTTCGGCGGTTTTATCCACTTCGGGCAATTGCACCGTCACGTTAACAATGGTCACGTCACCAGAGGCTGACACTAATGCGTTTTTAAGCAGTGGCTCGTTGAGGGCGATCTGTTTTACTTTGGCGATTCGCTCGGGCGTGTGCTCGTATTCTTCATACAGCAGGTCTTCGACCAAGAGGTCGTCTTCAACCGCTTCGGTATGCTGATAATTAGCCAGCGAATCGACACGGCTTGAGTACGGGATCTGCCACGCGTCAACCGTGAGGTTTTGAATTAATGTGAGGGTTTCTGGGGTGAAGACATTGCCATCTTCAGGCGCGACGACAATCGCGAGGTTGTCGGTTTTTGCAAAGGTAGTTTGGATCTCGTCAAACGCCATCAACTGTTTGTTGGTGCCTTCAAAGAAAATGTTGTAGTCCCCTCTAAAGTAGAGGTTCTTCGCCCCTAATGCAGAGAGAATGATGATTGAAAACACCACCAGCAAAACGATAAACGAACGCTTGGTCGGTATTGAGTGCCAACTGTTATCTAGATTATGAGCCTGTTGACCTGAGTTGGACGATTGACTAGTTGAATCAGGGTTACTCATTAAATCTGAGCTATTAGCTAAATTGGGCTTCTGGCTGTCATGTTCCATCACAGTCTCCATTTGTGACGATTCGTCATAGTTGTGTCTTAAAAAGCCAGCCGGAGCTGACAAAAGACACAATTCTTAGTCATACACTCAAGAAAACCAAAACCACACTAGGCAAACTTAAGTTTATGACGAATCGTCACTAATGGTTATTAATAAACCCACACGAGTGGGCTTAATGGAAGATTATCGACCTACTGACTCTAGGTAAGCGACTTCTTCACTGAACAGTTCTTGTTCTACACGGCGCCAGGTTTTGCGGTAATCCCAATCGCTAGAAAGGGGCTGCCAATTTAGGCCGTCTAGTAGCATGTTCGCGTTATGTAATACTGAATACGGGTCTTGTAACCGCTTGATACAATGACTGTTTGATGCGTTCTGAGACAAGGCATTTGAACCAAATGCGATTGACCAGTTAGCAAACACGATGGCATCTGAACCCACACCAGAAGAGAACTTAAGGTCACCGGCTTCTACTGCTCGGTTTACCATTGAATCGGCTTGTTCAATCACCAACTCTTCCAGTTCATTCATCTCGGTTACACGTGCACTAGACGCTTTCTCTAGTACCCACGGGCTTTTCGCCATGATCGCACAGGTTGATAATACCGGTTCCATGCGAGCATAGATTCGGTAAGCAACGTGCAGTGCGACAATCTTTTCACGTGTGTTGCCTTCAAACTCTCCAGAACGAGCAAACATCAATGCCTCGGTCTTTAAAGAGTGAATACACAAGGCTAAAACCACGTCTTCTTTGCTGCAAAAGTGATTGTATATCGTACCTTTAGAATAAGAACTTGCTGCCGTTAGCCTATCCATCGTGAGGTTTCCGAACCCTTGTTCTCGAACCAGATCTTTTGCTAACAACATCAATTCTACTTCTCGGTCTGCGATAGACTGCTGCTTTTTAGACAACACGCCTTTGCAACCAAAGATACCTTGTTTATCGCCTTTACAACCAAAGCCAAACATAATTTCTCAGTCCGTATTTGAGCTTAGCTATCATCTAAGCTTCGCCAGTATTTAAAACGCTCCTATCCAATATATTAACACGAATAGTAAATTCATGTAGTTAACCATTTTGTGACGCTTCGTCATTTCTGACTTATCGTCATAATAGCGCAAATATTGATCACATCAAGGTGTTTTATAAATTAAATACAACTTATGAATGGATGGATAAATAGGTCAATAAGTAGATAAAGAAATCATCAACAGTCACTAGAGAGGGAAGATAGGCGCTTTCATGAAGACAACACGAAAGATTAGAAGCTCATGCTTAACGTTAATAGACCACGTTATTTTAAGCCTTGGTGCAGAATCGGCCCCGAAAAAGACGGCCGTAAACCCCATCTTCAGCCACCTTCTGACCTAGAATGAATGAGTGTAGGCTTACTTTTTGGTGCAGACCTCTCCTTATGGTTAATATTTGGCTTACTAATGCCGTTTTCTACTAAGTTGCTATAAATTAGGTAAGGGGTGACTTACAATAGTGACAACGACTTACCTTTTTTGAGAACACGATATTGAGCGCCAAATATTCTTATTTAGCTTGGCAAGTGAATACTTCTAGCCCAGCAGAAAAGCTTGTTTTATTGATGCTTGCAGACGGTGCTGACGAATTCGGCTACACCAATGTGTGCTTACAAACAGCAGGTCAACTTTGTGCTCTCTCTACGTTTGGTTTAGCCGACTGCCTTAAGTGTTTAGTCGACCAAGGTTTTCTCGATAAGATAAAAGTAGATTATCGAGATCAAAAAGAGATTCACGTTTTCAAAATGCTCATTGAGCAAGAGCAAGCTACGGCGCACGTTGAGGTTCAACCGACCAACAGTATTCCTGTCTACTCTACGGCACCTGCACCTGCACCTGCACCTGCACCCAAGTTTCAGCATGCTCCGGCACCGATGCAACACATGCAGCATGCCCCTCGCCCACAAGGCCGAGGCTCAATGAACAGCAACACCGTATCTACTCATGATCTCAACGAAGAAGAGATACCATCATGGGCAGAACGTGCGTTTAAATTCTCCGGTTTGACCGGCGACCATAGTTTAGTATGGAAGAAATTTGTCCTCTGGTATAAAGCCAAAGCCAATGAATTAATGCCACTATCTCGGATTGAATCCAAGCTGCAGTACTGGCTAGTTAACGAGAAGCAAAATGAAAGACAACAACAGCAGAAGACCTCTCAATATTCAGGAAATGCAGGACAAGCTCAAGGAAATGGGTATAGACAAAAGCTTAGCCCATCTGAACGCTTCAGGCAGCAGCTCATTCAAAAAGGCAAAAAGCCAACCTTCTGAGCCAGCTTCACCTGTTGTTCCTGACTCTACAGGCTCTGTAGTACCTGAGGTTATTGAAGCACAGAGCACTGAAGTAGCGACACCCAATGCTGCTAGCACGGGTTCGTCTCAACAAGTGCCTGTTGTTGACCAAGATCCCGCTGAGTTGGAGCTGACCGATTGGTGTATCCATGTTTTCGGTTCTTTCTTGAGCGTGTACGAAACTCAGTGGGAATACCAATACGGTAGTGAGCCAAGCGGAAAGTTTCTTGAGTTTGCGCACTCTGTAGACTCAGACGGCCTTAATCGCGTGCTAATGCATTGTCATGAGCGTATTCAACTAGGCAACAGTTGGCCGCCGCAAATGGGTGAGCTTTGGATTCTAAAGGATTCATTAACAGAAGAAGAGCTGCTTGATAGCCGCATTCGCGTGTTGTCACGCACAGCTGTTAACAACATTGAAAAATGGCTTATCCAAAACAAGCTGTACGACTTGAAACGCACCGCGGAAAACAAGCTTGATGGCCTGTTTAAGAAGTACTATTTGGAAGCAAAACGTTTAGATGAGAAAGGCATGCTAGAAACTGAATTACCGCAGTTCCTTCTTGCTGCTAACTCCGTAAAGAACCTGAACGATTTAAAACGTGAAGAGTACGAAAGCCAACACGGCAAAGCGATTAACCCAAGAATTCAGAAAATTCTAAACAGTAAAAAGTAGCCTTCGGGTCTACGGTCTACGGTCT
>NZ_JBFRVM010000117.1:0-405 GCF_041475145.1 Vibrio sp. 10N.222.49.A3 | reverse complement strand
TGGTTTCGTCTGTGCTGTTCGCTTGACCCGCATTACCGGTTGCCGCCGCCACTTGCTCAAAGCTGTTGTCGGTGTCAGTCACGCCCGTCACTTGAACGTTCAGCTGCTCGCTGCCTTCATTCAAGGCATCGTCGGTTGTTTGCACTTTGAAGCTGGTGCTGTTGCCCGTCACAGTCACGCTGCTTGGCAACGCACTGGTGTCCGCGCCGCCTGCCGCTGCGCCACTCCAGTCCAGAGCCACTGCCACCGATTGACCCGCTGGCACGTCGACCGCCTGGCCGTCTTTGTCCACTAACGTGATGGTGTACGTCAGTTCGCCACCTTCCGTCACGCTCGCTTGGTCTACGCTGATTTGCGCAAACACCGTGTCTTTCGGATTTGGATCCGTTGGGTCGGTTGTGGTTT
>NZ_JBFRVM010000116.1:0-3005 GCF_041475145.1 Vibrio sp. 10N.222.49.A3 | reverse complement strand
AAGAATTAACCCTTCTTGATGACAACCAAAAACCTTGGTTAGTTGCCATACACTAAGACCCTTTCGGGTTGTATGGTTAAGTGACTAAGCGTACACGGTGGATGCCTTGGCAGTCAGAGGCGATGAAAGGCGTAATAACTTGCGATAAGCCCAGATTAGGTAGTAATAACCTTTTGAGTCTGGGATTCCTGAATGGGGAAACCCACTTGCATAAGCAAGTATCCTGTTGTGAATACATAGCAACAGGAGGCAAACCGGGGGAACTGAAACATCTAAGTACCCCGAGGAAGAGAAATCAACCGAGATTCCGAAAGTAGCGGCGAGCGAAATTGGATTAGCCCTTAAGCTTTTAATGAGACAGATGAAGGCTCTGGAAAGTGCCGCAATAAAGGGTGATAGCCCCGTAATCGACATCTCATCATCAGTGAAAACGAGTAGGGCGGGACACGTGATATCCTGTCTGAATATGGGGGGACCATCCTCCAAGGCTAAATACTACTGACTGACCGATAGTGAACCAGTACCGTGAGGGAAAGGCGAAAAGAACCCCTGTGAGGGGAGTGAAATAGAACCTGAAACCGTGTACGTACAAGCAGTAGGAGCACCTTCGTGGTGTGACTGCGTACCTTTTGTATAATGGGTCAGCGACTTAATTTTAGTAGCAAGGTTAACCGTTTAGGGGAGCCGTAGGGAAACCGAGTCTTAACTGGGCGTACAGTTGCTAGGATTAGACCCGAAACCAGGTGATCTAGCCATGGGCAGGTTGAAGGTTGAGTAACATCAACTGGAGGACCGAACCGACTAATGTTGAAAAATTAGCGGATGACTTGTGGCTAGGGGTGAAAGGCCAATCAAACCTGGAGATAGCTGGTTCTCCCCGAAAGCTATTTAGGTAGCGCCTCGGACGAATACTACTGGGGGTAGAGCACTGTTAAGGCTAGGGGGTCATCCCGACTTACCAACCCTTTGCAAACTCCGAATACCAGTAAGTACTATCCGGGAGACACACGGCGGGTGCTAACGTCCGTCGTGGAGAGGGAAACAACCCAGACCGCCAGCTAAGGTCCCAAAGTATAGCTAAGTGGGAAACGATGTGGGAAGGCTCAGACAGCCAGGATGTTGGCTTAGAAGCAGCCATCATTTAAAGAAAGCGTAATAGCTCACTGGTCGAGTCGGCCTGCGCGGAAGATGTAACGGGGCTAAGCTATACACCGAAGCTGCGGCTACGTACCTTAGGGTATGTGGGGTAGGGGAGCGTTCTGTAAGCCGTTGAAGGTGGTCTGTAAGGGCTGCTGGAGGTATCAGAAGTGCGAATGCTGACATGAGTAACGATAAAGGGAGTGAAAAACTCCCTCGCCGGAAGACCAAGGGTTCCTGTCCAACGTTAATCGGGGCAGGGTAAGTCGACTCCTAAGGCGAGGCCGAAAGGCGTAGTCGATGGGAAACGGGTTAATATTCCCGTACTTCTTACAATTGCGATGGGGGGACGGAGAAGGCTAGGTGGGCCTGGCGACGGTTGTCCAGGTTCAAGTACGTAGGCGGAAAGTTTAGGTAAATCCGGACTTTCATTAACGCTGAGATACGATGTCGAGCTACTACGGTAGTGAAGTCATTGATGCCATGCTTCCAGGAAAAGCCTCTAAGCTTCAGATTGTAAGGAATCGTACCCCAAACCGACACAGGTGGTCGGGTAGAGAATACCAAGGCGCTTGAGAGAACTCGGGTGAAGGAACTAGGCAAAATGGTACCGTAACTTCGGGAGAAGGTACGCTCTTATCAGTGAAGTCCCTTGCGGATGGAGCAGACGAGAGTCGCAGATACCAGGTGGCTGCAACTGTTTATTAAAAACACAGCACTGTGCAAAATCGTAAGATGACGTATACGGTGTGACGCCTGCCCGGTGCCGGAAGGTTAATTGATGGGGTTAGACTTCGGTCGAAGCTCTTGATCGAAGCCCCGGTAAACGGCGGCCGTAACTATAACGGTCCTAAGGTAGCGAAATTCCTTGTCGGGTAAGTTCCGACCTGCACGAATGGCGTAATGATGGCCACGCTGTCTCCACCCGAGACTCAGTGAAATTGAAATCGCTGTGAAGATGCAGTGTACCCGCGGCTAGACGGAAAGACCCCGTGAACCTTTACTACAGCTTGGCACTGAACATTGAACCTACATGTGTAGGATAGGTGGGAGACTTTGAAACCGCGTCGCTAGATGTGGTGGAGTCGTCCTTGAAATACCACCCTTGTAGTTTTGATGTTCTAACGTTGGTCCCTGAATCGGGATTACGGACAGTGCCTGGTGGGTAGTTTGACTGGGGCGGTCTCCTCCCAAAGAGTAACGGAGGAGCACGAAGGTGGGCTAAACACGGTTGGACATCGTGTGGTTAGTGCAATGGCATAAGCCCGCTTGACTGCGAGAATGACAATTCGAGCAGGTGCGAAAGCAGGTCATAGTGATCCGGTGGTTCTGAATGGAAGGGCCATCGCTCAACGGATAAAAGGTACTCCGGGGATAACAGGCTGATACCGCCCAAGAGTTCATATCGACGGCGGTGTTTGGCACCTCGATGTCGGCTCATCACATCCTGGGGCTGAAGTCGGTCCCAAGGGTATGGCTGTTCGCCATTTAAAGTGGTACGCGAGCTGGGTTTAGAACGTCGTGAGACAGTTCGGTCCCTATCTGCCGTGGGCGTTGGAAAATTGAAAGGGGCTGCTCCTAGTACGAGAGGACCGGAGTGGACGAACCTCTGGTGTTCGGGTTGTCATGCCAATGGCATTGCCCGGTAGCTAAGTTCGGAATCGATAACCGCTGAAAGCATCTAAGCGGGAAGCGAGCCTTGAGATGAGTTTTCCCTGGCACTATAAGTGTCCTAAAGGGTTGTCGTAGACTACGACGTTGATAGGCAGGGTGTGTAAGTGCTGCGAGGCATTGAGCTAACCTGTACTAATTGCCCGTGAGGCTTAACCATACAACACCCAAGGGGTTTTGTGGACTCAGATATACCA
>NZ_JBFRVM010000115.1:15739-49914 GCF_041475145.1 Vibrio sp. 10N.222.49.A3 | reverse complement strand
TAACTGATCGGCATTACCGGTTTCGAGGGCTTTTTTGTGTCTACTATTAACCTAAAAAAAACACCGTGATCTTAGATAAAAAAAAGCCCAAACCAACGCGGTTTGGGCGGATACAAGTATAGGAGTTAATAAGGAAAATGCAGTAATTAAGAAAACAGTGAGAAACAAGTTTGACGGCCTGTTAAACATCTAAATACGCTGTTTTCTACTTAATTTATGACCCTCGATTACCATTTCAGTTCCCCAAAAATTCATTAATTTTCTCTTTTTAATTAAACGCGTCTCTATTCAATCGCTTAGAACGTAATGCTTACAACTGGTACGACCAATTTGTGAAAATGTGATGTTGCTTGCTTGTTAAATAAATGTTCTAAGCGTATATTTCAAACAGTTGTTTAATACGAGTGATTGAAATGGCACCAAGAAGTACAACCAAAGACAAAATCTTAGATGTGGCTGAAGGCTTATTTGCTGAGCACGGTTTTAATGACACCTCTTTACGCACGATTACGAGTAAAGCCAATGTCAATCTTGCTTCAGTGAACTACCACTTTGGCGATAAGAAGACTCTGGTTCGTGCGGTACTCAATCGTTACTTAGAAGCATTTATGCCAGCATTGCAAGATGCACTAGTGAACTTAAATTTGAACGAAACGTATTCTATGAGTGACGTGTTTGAGTCTTTAAGACAGCCACTAAGGGCACTCAATGATGTAAGGCCAAATGGTACGAGCCGATTTATGTTACTCATCGGTCGAGGCTATACAGATGTGCAAGGCCATTTGCGTTGGTTCATTACTACTCGTTATAGCGAAGTACTGACTTTGTTTACCAACTCAGTAATGAAAGCTAATCCCAACCTCACTCAAGAACAGTTATTTTGGCGATTGCACTTCACCCTAGGGACTTGTGTATTCACCATGGCATCTAGCCAAGCTCTAATAGAAATTGCAGAGAATGACTATGACAGAAAGATAGATGCTAAGGCAGTGGTCGATATTCTTATTCCATATTTGGCCGCTGGCATGTCAGCAAAAGAATAAAACAATAAAAAGCAAAATATTCACAAACAATATAGTGAACAAAAGGATCTGAACTATGAGCTCTCTAAGACAAAAATGGGTAAGTGACCCAGCTTTTAAACTCTTTAAAAAAGTACTACCACCCCTATCTAGCACCGAGAAAGAAGCGATGGAAGCGGGTAGCGTGTGGTGGGACGGAGAGCTGTTTTCTGGTAAACCAGATTTCACTAAGCTTCACCAGTACCCAAAACCTCAGCTGACAGCAGAAGAGCAATCGTTCATGGACAATGAACTTGAAACTTTGCTCGCTATGCTCGATGACCACAAAATTGTCAAAGAAGACCGAGACCTTCCTGAGGAAGTATGGAACTTTTTACGCAAAGAGCGTTTCTTCTCGCTAATTATCGCGAAAGGGTACGGCGGCCGTGAATTTTCGGCGCACGCCAACTCTACAATCGTAACTAAGATTGCAACGCGTAGTATCAGTACCGCGGTTTCGGTAATGGTTCCAAACTCTCTTGGCCCTGGTGAGCTACTGTCTCACTACGGAACTCAAGATCAAAAAGACTACTGGCTTCCACGTCTAGCTGACGGTACAGATATCCCTTGTTTCGCACTAACAGGCCCTGAAGCAGGTTCTGATGCGGGTGGTATCCCTGATGTCGGCACTGTGTGTATGGGCATGCACGAAGGTAAAGAGACACTAGGCATCAAGCTTAACTGGAACAAGCGTTACATTACGCTAGCACCAGTGGCAACGGTACTTGGTTTGGCTTTCAAACTGCACGATCCAGAAAAACTACTGGGTGACAAAGAAGACATCGGTATCACTTGTGCGCTTATCCCGGCAGACCACGAAGGTGTTGTGATTGGTGAGCGCCATGATCCACTTGGTCTTGCGTTTATGAATGGTCCAACACGCGGTCACGATGTATTTATTCCTATGGAATGGCTAATCGGTGGCGCAGATTACGCAGGTAAAGGCTGGCGTATGCTGGTGGAATGTCTGTCTGCAGGTCGTGGTATTTCATTACCCGCACTTGGTACGGCGATGGGCCACCTAACAGCGAAAACGACCGGCGCATATGCTTATGTTCGTAAGCAGTTCGGTATGTCGATTGGTAAATTTGAAGGTGTTGCAGAGAGTTTAGGCCGTATTGGTGGTTTAACGTATCTATTAGAAGCGACTCGTACACTGACAACCACTTCACTGGATATGAAAGAGAAGCCGGGTATCGTAACGGCTATCGCCAAATATCACATGACAGAGATGGCTCGTACTATTCTGAATGACTCAATGGATATCCATTCAGGTCGTGCAATTCAAGATGGCCCAATGAACTACTTGGCTGCGCCTTACCTAGGTATTCCAGTTGCTATCACAGTAGAAGGTGCGAACATTCTAACTCGTAACCTGATGATCTTCGGTCAAGGTGCGACACGTTGTCACCCATACGTATTGAGCGAAATGGAAGCGGCAGCGAACCCAGACGAGAAGCAAGGTGCAAAAGACTTTGATAGCTTGTTGTTCAAGCACATCTCACACGCAACTAAAAACACGTTTGGCGCATTTGGTGCAGCACTGACTGGCTCTAAGTTCATTAAAGCCGACATGAGCGGCCCAACTAAGCCTTACTACCAAGATTTGACTCGTTTGAGCCGTGCGCTTGCAGTGAGTGCGGATTTCGCAATGCTGACACTAGGTGGCGAGCTGAAACGTAAAGAGCTTATCTCTGCACGTTTGGGTGATGGTCTAAGTTACCTATACATGGCTTCTGCTGCACTTAAGAAGTATGAAGACGAAGGTCGCCAACAAGCTGACCTAGACTACGTACACTACGCGGTTCAACACTGTTTCCACAATGCGGCTAAATCACTACAAGAAGCGTACCGTAACTTCCCGAACAAGATGGTTGGTAAAGTACTTAAAGGTCTAGTTTTCCCTGTTGGTAACCACTTCGAAAAACCGAGTGATAACCTAACAGTTCAACTAGCAGAAAGCTTGATGACTCCGGGCGCACACCGTGAACGTCTGACTCACCTTTGCTACATCGGCAAGGAAGAGGATGATAGTGTTGGCCTTATGGAGAATGCTTTCAATGCGATGTACAGCATCAAGCCTCTGGAGCGTAAGATCTTCAAAGCAGTGAAAGAGGGCAAAGTGGCTCGTAAAGGCTTGTTGGCAGACAAACTGGCTCAAGCACTTGCTGCTGACGTTCTGACACAAGTAGAAGTCGACCAAATTGTTGCTGCTGATAAACTGCGTTACACAGCGATTCAAGTTGATCACTTCAGTCATGACTTTAGTGAAACTTTGACGCGAAAAGAGTTAAAACCTAAGCTAAATAGCGTTGCTTAGATAACGAAATGATAAAAGGCACCTAATAAGGTGCCTTTTTTGTTTTTGTCGTAGAAGTCGCAATAGAAGCGTTAACAAATGGTGACTTAGTCGGCAAATATCAGTTGAGTGCTCCAACCACTTGCATTTTCACCACATTTTTACAGAAATTAGATGCCATTTGCGCACGAAACTCTTATCCTTAACCTGATTTTTTAAGGAAGTTGAATATGATCATCAAACCTCGAATTCGCGGATTCATCTGTACTACAACACATCCAGTCGGTTGTGAAGCTAATGTAAAAGAACAAATTGCTTACACAAAAGCTCAAGGCCCAATTGCAAGTGCACCTAAACGTGTACTCGTTGTTGGCTCTTCAAGTGGCTACGGCTTGTCTTCACGTATTGCGGCTGCATTTGGTGGCGGCGCTTCAACTATCGGTGTTTTCTTCGAGAAAGCCGGTACTGAGAAAAAGCCGGGCACAGCTGGTTTTTACAACTCAGCAGCGTTCGATAAGCTAGCTAAAGAAGAAGGCCTGTATTCAAAAAGCCTTAACGGCGATGCTTTCTCTAACGAAGCTAAACAGAAAACAATTGACCTGATCAAAGAAGATCTAGGTCAAATCGATATGGTTGTGTACTCACTGGCATCTCCAGTGCGTAAAATGCCAGAGACTGGCGAAGTGATTCGTTCATCTCTTAAACCTATCGGCGAAACGTACACATCTACAGCGGTAGATACAAACAAAGATGCGATCATCGAAGCAAGCGTTGAGCCTGCTACTGAAGAAGAGATCAAAGACACTGTTACTGTAATGGGCGGTGAAGATTGGGAACTTTGGATCAACGCACTTTCTGAAGCGGGTGTTCTAGCTGACGGTTGTAAGACTGTTGCTTACAGCTACATCGGTACTGAGCTAACGTGGCCAATCTACTGGGATGGCGCGCTAGGTAAAGCTAAGATGGATCTAGACCGTGCAGCGTCAGCGCTTAACGAGAAACTAGGCCAAACGGGTGGTACTGCGAACGTTGCTGTTCTTAAGTCAGTTGTGACTCAAGCAAGCTCTGCTATTCCTGTTATGCCTCTTTACATCGCTATGGTGTTCAAGAAGATGCGTGAAGAAGGCATTCACGAAGGTTGTATGGAACAGATCTTCCGTATGTTCAGCCAACGTTTATACAAAGCAGATGGCAGTGCAGCAGAAGTTGATGAAGTGAACCGTCTACGTCTAGACGACCTAGAACTTCGTGATGACATTCAAGAGCATTGTCGTAACCTATGGCCTCAAATCACAACTGAAAACTTAAAAGAACTGACTGACTACGTTGAGTACAAAGAAGAGTTCTTGAAGTTGTTCGGTTTCGGTGTTGACGGTGTTGATTACGAAGCTGATGTAGAGACAGCTGTTGAATTTGATGTAGCTGACATCTAATTCACAAATCAAATAAACGAAATAGGCGCTCATTGAGCGCCTATTTTTTTTGTCTGTAGTTTGAGGAAAGTAGTATAGAGGTGTGGAATGAGAAAAGAGATTAAGTAATAAAAAATGCACTAACTCAAAGATGAATTAGTGCATTTAAAATATCTAATCTATAACGCTGAATAAACTAGCTAATGATAATGATAAAGGTACCCGCTAAGGTCATCAATATATTGGCTATCGCGTACGTACCCGCGTACCCCAGAGCTGGGATAGTTGAACGAGCGTGGTCATTCACTATGTCCATCGCCGGAGCACAGGTTCGTGCGCCAATGATGGCTCCAAAAAGAAGAGCTCGGTTCATCTTCAGTGCGTAAGCGCCGACTAAGTAAGCGAAGAATACCGGCAGTACACTCACGATAAGTGCTATCCCAATGACTTGCGGACCCACTTGGGTCAAATGCTCAAATATCTTACCCCCGGCGCTCAAGCCGATACCGACCATAAAGAACATCAAACCGAGATCTTTGACCATATTCAACGCCCCTTGAGGAACGTAACCGAAGGTAGGGTGGTTCGCTCGTAAGAAGCCAAGCATGATGCCTGATAGAAGAAGACCAACTGCATTACCTAAACCAAATGAGACTTGCCCGAATGTCATGGTGATCAAACCAAACAAAATACCCAGAATGAAGAAGCTACAGAAAGCCGTCAAATCGGCCATTTGGCTGTGAATCGAGATGAAACCAATTTTTTCTGCAAGGCCGTGAACACGGCTCTTTTCACCACTCACCTGCAGTACATCACCTTTAGAAAGTACGATGTTTAAGTCCATCGGCATTTCAATTTGAGCTCTTACTACGCGGTTAAGGAAACAGCCGTATTCCGATAAGTTTAAGTCAGATAAACGCTTACCCGCGATGTTGTCGCTTTTAACGACGATCTCTTCTTCAACGATTCGTAGATCGAGAAGGTTACGGTCAAAAACTTCTTTACCGTTTCGGAAACTTGGATCAAGACGAGCGTGGCTGTCAGGGAAGCCAACTAATGCGATTTCATCGCCTTCTTGCAGAATGGCATCGCCATCAGGGTGGGCAAGAATACCATTACGTCGAATCCGCTCGATGTAGCAACCAGTTTGGCGATAGATGCCAAGCTCACGAAGGTTCTTGCCATCAGTCCAGGTAATTAGCTCTGGTCCCACACGATAAGCTCGGATAATGGGTAAGTAAACCTTACGCTGGCCAGAGGTGCCTAGGCCGCGCTCTTGAGCTATTTGTTCTGCAGAGTCGTGCAGGTTTACTTTCTGAAGCTTTGGAATAAGGCGGGCAAACATAATCATACTGATTAAGCCGACTAAATAAGCCATCGCGTAACCTACAGAGAGGTTTTCTATGACCAGACCCAGGTCCATGTTTCTTGGTACTTCAGCTAAACCTGAATTGAGTGCATCTTGCGCACCAACTAATATTGGTGTTGCAGTTAGTGCTCCCGCCATCATGCCTGCGGAAAGTCCGAAACCAAGACCTAAATATTCGCTGCAAAAATAAGTAAGGGCAATGGCCGTAGAAAGTACAACGAGGCTAAGAATGAGGTAATGCTTACCATCTCTGAAGAATATACCGAAGAAGTTGGGCCCGGCTTCAATACCTACACAGTAAATGAAGAGCATGAAACCAATTGTGAGAGCGTCGGCGTTAAAGGAAAAGCCAAGATGTCCCATGATAAGAGAAGTAATCAGAACACCGATTGAATTTCCTAGTTGGAGACTACCGAAACGAATTTTACCAATGGCGAGGCCAATAGATAACACAACAAAAATGAGAAGGATGGGGTTTTGTTTTAACAGCAAGACAACGTCGATATTCACAGTGATTGCTCAATAATTAGCGTGAAACACAGGATCAGTTTGAGGAATGAATTGTATCTAAATATAAATAAATTATAAGTGCTATTTTCAATTTTATTCGATATTGACCTTAATCTTACTTCGGTTGAAAAATTGTCATAAAAAAGCCCGCTACAATCAGCGGGCTCTATATCAATCATACAGTCTAACTATTTTAGTTATCAGCCGTTTAAGGCTTTAGCTTCGATTCTCGTATGAGAAATTCTAGATTAATCGAAAAGACCTAGGTTTTCTTTTGCGTATGCTTCAAATTCTGTGCAGCCGCCAATGTGATCTTGGTCGATGAAGATTTGTGGAACTGTGTCTACAGGTTTACCAACAGTCTTCTCTAGGTCAGCTTTGCTGATGCCTTCAGCGTGGATGTCAACGTAACGGTAGTTGAAGTCATCGCGTTTAGCTTTAAGAGTTTCAGCATGCTCTTTTGCACGAACACAGAATGGACAAGCAGGGCGACCAAAAATAACTACAAACATTTAATTTCTCCTAAATACGGGATGAGGCTCGTTAACTCATTTATGTTAACTATTCTTTTATGAATGCCACTCAAAATTTCTTAAAACCAACTATGCCTCAATGGCATGGGGAAATAAAGATGGAATTGCCTCTTAATACGATAGGTTTTGCCTATCAGCGCAAATATTAATCATAAAAGGCTAGAGTCTTGTTTATTGGCCACTGTCATCGTGAATTCCCCTCAGTATTAGTATGTGAATTACCCCTAAGATTGCAACTTTAGTCGATATTTAGTGCGACAAGTTGCACCTTGTCAAAAAAATCAAACGCAGAACGAGGCATCCTTTATCTAGGTATGGAACCATATTCTGTAAGCAGTCTGAAGTAATGATGTTTTAGTGCATTCGTATTTGGGGTGCCGGGATTGTGTTGTAAATACGAAAATCAAATTTCAAATTTCAAATGTGAAATCCAAGAGACCAATTTCCTAAAAACCAAGAGTTCGCAGTTTTGTTCGGTCATAGGCGCAGGAGGCACCATGTTTCAATTTATGACATCTACAAAGATCATCTTTGGTGATGGAGCACTCTCCGCTTCATTGTCTCTCTTTAATCAATACGGTTACAGCGTGCTATTGGTGACTGGCAATACATTAGAGCGCACTTCAATAGTCACTGACTATCTCGATGCACAGAGTTTGCGCTATCAACACATTGCCGTATCCGGTGAACCTAATATCAAAATGGTTGAGGAGGCTGCTATTTCTGCACGTCGATTTAAGCCAGATATGGTTGTCGCTATGGGGGGCGGTAGCGCCATCGATATGGGCAAAGCGTTAGCCGCGGTTTTACCTAACCAAGGTAGTTTGTATGACTATGTTGAAGTCGTTGGGCGTAATGTCCCTCTTAAAACCAAACCGCTTCCGTTCATTGCGATTCCAACCACAGCGAGTACAGGTGCAGAAGTCACTAAAAACGCGGTGCTGAAATCAGGGCAAGACCAAGTAAAAATCAGCCTTAGAAACCCAGACATGCTGGCTGACGTTGCGATTGTTGACCCAACCCTAACTCATGGTACGAATCTGTATTTATCGGGGCGAGGTGCTATGGACGCATTTACCCATCTAATGGAAGCCTATGTGTGCGGTGAACCGAACCCACTGACTGATATGATCTGTGAAGAAGGCTTACGTAAGCTGAGTGGTTCTGTCATTCAGGCGTGTATCTACGATGAACCTCAAGCGCGTTCTGATCTCGCGTTTTCCTCTATGTTAGGGGGAATAGCGATAACTAACGCCAAACTTGGCGCTGCGCATGGTTTGGCTTCTGCGCTAGGTGGCAAAATCTCGGCTCCTCATAGTGTGATAACTGCACGTTTAGCACCATTTGTGATGTTAGAGAACATAGCTGCTGCGAAGGAGCAGCAGAGATGTGACATCCTAGCGCGTTATCAGCGAATTTCTCAGATAGTGACAGGTAACGTAGAAGCAACAGAGGAAGAGGCAATTTCTTGGTTGTCTGAAGTGTTGGATACGCTCAAGCTTCCAAGTTTACTGGAATTTGGTGTCTGTGAAGCCCAGTTTGATGAGGTGTCTGCCGACGCGCTCAAGTCGGTGGCGATTAAAGGGAACCCTTTACCGCTGAACCAAGAACGACTCGTACATATTCTGAAGAAGGTTTGCGAGAAGTGCGGTTGTGTAGAAGGGCATCATGAGGGAGCTTCAATGAATCAAATTGAGCAAGAGCCTACCGCTGAGTCGAGCTTTACCATTATCAATTCTTATGCGTCCGAGAACAGCGTGGTTGAGAAGGGCAATAGCTGGACTATCTAACAGTCTTCAATCTGCTCTTGGCATAACCAGACACAGCACAAACCCATTTAAACAGACAAATAAAAACGGAGCTCTAGGCTCCGTTTTTCAATTGAATTTAATTCTTAAGCTCACATCTTAACAGATTAGAACTGAGAGTACTTTTCGTAACGTGAATCACGAAGTGACTCTTTTACTCGTTTCAGGTTCTCTCGGAAGCCAGAACCACGACGAAGCGTAAAGCCTGTTGCTAACACATCGATAACCGTCATCTGAACAACACGACTTGCCATTGGCATGTAAACGTCAGTGTCTTCCGGTACATCCAATGAGATAGACAGAGAACTCGCTTTATCTAGCGGAGAGTCTTTTGCTGTGATAGCGATAACTGTCGCGCCGTTTTCACGAGCTAAGTTCGCAATCTCTACTTGGCTTTTAGTGCGGCCAGTGTGAGAGATCAGAACAATAACATCGTTATCACTGCAGTTAATGCAGCTCATGCGTTGCATCACGATGTCTTCGAAACAAGTGATTGGGATATTGAAACGAATGAATTTGTTTTGAGCATCTTTGGCTACAGCAGAAGAGGCACCCAGTCCGAAGAACGAAATGCGTTTTGCTTGTGTCAGTAAGTCAACCGCTCGGTTTACTTGCATCGCGTCTAAACTGTTTTTAGCAACATCTAGACAAGCCATAGTTGATTCAAAAATCTTATGCGTGTAAGCATCTGGGCCGTCATCTTCTTCAACATTACGGTTCACGTAAGGTGTACCGTTCGCCAAGCTTTGAGCTAGGTGAAGTTTAAAGTCAGGGAAGCCCTTTGTGTCTAAACGACGACAGAAGCGGTTAACTGTAGGCTCACTCACGTCAGCCATTTTCGCTAAGGTAGCAATGCTAGAATGAATTGCAGTTTGAGGGGAAGCCATGATGACTTCGGCTACCTTACGCTCAGACTTGCTGAAATTTTCCAGGTTTTTTTGTATTTTTTCTAATGTATTCATAGTGTTCACAAGGGTATAGAGAACAACTTGCTAGTTAATATCTTTTACCAGGGGGTATGGTTGAAACAAATATAAGAAAATACAAAACCAAACTTATATTCGGTATTGTAAATTCTACTGCATCAAATAGATATCAAGCTAACTAGCACCATAGAGTCAGTATAAACCCAAGATACTATTCACTAATACAAAAACACGGCATCAATGCTTAAGAATATGACAAACCTCAACAAAATTTTAGAAAACTACAGAATTGGAAGAGGATTAGAGCAAAAAGAATGCAAATTGAGTATGAACTGACAGCTAAGTTACATCAAAAAGAAAGAAATTTTCAATTTGATGCAACTAAAATTGAATGGCTAGGCGTTGATTAGCTTAACCAATTTGGTGATTTTACTCATCAAGTTGGGTGCTAGTTTAGAGATTTCACGCTGTTCTTCAAGCACTGAAGAGAGAATATCGTTGCCCGTCAGTGGGTTTGCTAATACTACACGGAAAACGATGATTGGCTGATGCGCCCATATTTCGGGGTTTAAGCGGGTGCGCGATACGAAAGACTTGCCCGTTTCACGTTGCTTCTTCTGAATAAACTTGGTCAGTTCATTCAGTAGCTCATTCAGTTCAACACGCTCTGGTGCTTTAGCCTTGAGTAGTGCTGCTTTGACTGATTCAGGCACATAGCGATAGGTCAGTAGGCAAAGCTCAGGCTCTGAAACCAGTTCGAAGTCGTTTTGATCTTTAATCAGGTCAGCAAAGTAGCGCGCTTTATTTATGCTCTGGTCGATCAGCAGTTCATACCCAGGGCGACTGATGATGTGCATTGAGGCGTAGACTAACATTGCCATACCTGAACGAGAGCCTTCTAACGTATGGCTACCTAAGTCTTTTGAGCCTTTGCGAAGGATGTATTGAGCATGATGTTCGATTGCGGTCATCGCATCTGGCTTCTTAAACAAAACCATGCCTGCACCCATAGGGATATAAAGCTGTTTATGTGCATCAATCGTAACTGAATCAGCCAATTCAATACCATCAAGTAGGTGACGATGGTTGTTCGACATTAGAGTCGCACCGCCCCAAGCGGCATCAACATGGAAATGACAATCGGATTCAGCACACACTTCTGCAATGTCTCTTAGAGGGTCGATATTACCGGTTTCGGTTGTACCAGCCACACCAATGACAGCGAAAGGCTTTATCTTATTCTGCTTGAGCTGTTCAATCTTGAGTCTTAGATCGTCAGTACAAATGCGGTTGTCGTTATCCGTTTTAACAGACACTAGACCTTCTTGACCAATACCAAGGACATCCGCTGCTTTTTTCAGAGAGTAGTGACCACGTTCAGAAACCAAGATAGCAAGGCCTTCGTAGCCGTAGTGCTTCATGGCTTTAAATAAGCCTTCTTTTTCCACACCTTTGAACGAACCTTGTGCTTTTAGCGCATTGTTACGAGCAACCCAAAGCGCAGTAATATTCGCGATGGTACCGCCAGAACAAAACGCTCCTAAAGAGTGGTTGGCACTGTGCATCCAGCGAGAATAAAACTGGTCGCTATCCTGATAAATCAGGCGATGTAACATACCCAGAACTTGACGTTCTAGGGGAGTGAAAGCTTTTGAGGTCTCGATTTTTACTAGATTCTGATTTAGCGCAATCATGATTTTAGACAGCGGCATCAGGAAATAGGGTAGCGCAGACGTCATGTGACCAATAAAACTTGGCGACGACGTATGTACAGAATGAGATACAAGAGAATCGAGGAGATGCTCGGTATGTTCTGAAACAAACTCAGGCTGCTCTGGGATATGAGCATTCGAAAAATCTTTCTCAATCTCACGTAATGGCTTTTCTTCAGCCACAATGTGTTCACGTAAGAATTGATTCAGGTTTCGTGAAAGTTTGTCTTCGATTTGAGTGAGTGTTGAGTCTGGGCCTTCTGGTACTGTAAAGATACGTAGAAGACTGTCAAAGCTAACATCTGCTGTTTTTTGTTCCGTAACCATAGCAAGCGAGTTATTTTTCTTATATTGACGCGAGCGGGATAATCTAAACGAAAACGGGAACAATGTCCCGTCTTAATTATGAAATCCAACTTCCCATAAAAGCATAGTAAATTAAGGGTTATTTACACTTGATCGCTTCTAGTTTGGCGATCGACTGGTTGTAACGCTGCAGTGCTGTATCGATTTGCTTAGGGTGACTAAGCAGCTCAGCAAAGGCGGAACGTAGCTCGTAGTTTTGAGCGTGAGGTGTTGATTGGCGGTCGTCGAACGTTGTTTTCGCAATTCTACCAAGCTCATCATCACGTGTTGATAACGTCTTAATGTCGTGTTGTTCCAGTTGCAGCCAGCCTTCTACCGGTTGCTCTGTTGCCACTTTGCTTGAATCGTTCACAAGGTAGTAGTTTACCGCAGCGCGATTAAGCTCGAAGTGGTGCTTACGACCTTCTAGGAACCACTCGCTTACTTCTGTCAATTCTGGGTATTGCTCAGAAGTTAATGTAGCGAGGTCAGCATACCAACCTAAAGAGGCGTCGATGTACGCATCATATTTTTTTGCTTGGCACTGATTTGTCTCAGACATTGAATCTGCTGCAAAAGAGAAAGTCGAAGTTGAAGCTAGCAGTAATGCGACGCAAAGGCGTTTCATAGCGGTTCCTTTTGTAAGTTTATTCTTTTTATAACGTTGTCGTTACAGATTACCGTGATCATTATTTGTTGAGCAATGACACTTAGTGTCTTTTTATTTCGGTAACTGTATCGGTGTCTTGGGCATCGGTATTCGAGTTGCATTCTAATCTAAAACAAACGCTATTCCTGCGATCTAGTTAGCAAGAGATACAAAGAACAACATCAAAATCGGGACAAGCAAGCTGAGGATAAAGCCACTGACTATGGCGACTGGCACGCACCGAACGCCACCTGTGGTTTGAATGACAGGTAATGTGAAATCCATCGCTGTTGCGCCTGCATAACCAATCGATGTGCATGGGTAGCTCCGGATCAGCACAGGAATAAGTACCAAAGCAACTAACTCTCTTAACAGCTCAAGCATGAAAGAAGCGCCGCCATAAATAGGACCAAAGGCGTCGCCCATCAAGATACCAGCTAAAGAATACCAACCAAACCCTGAAGACATTGCCAAGGCTTTGAACAGAGGGATATCAAGGATATAAGCCGCAATAATACCACCAAGCATTGAGGTGGCGATGATTGCGATTGCGATTACCATACCGTGCTTGTTGAGTAAGATTTGACGAAGTGTTAGTCCGCTATTGCGTAACTGAATGCCAATAAAGAACAGTAGAACAAACAGAATCCATTCACTCGCGGTATCAACCCAATCAAGGCCAATAGGCAGAACTAAACCCGCAATAAGGCCGGAACCGACCACTAATATGAGTTTGGCAGACTCCATCGCCATAGAAGACAGGGGGAGTTTCTTATTACAGCTGTCTGTCTGGAGTGGCAGTAACTTATCAATAGCAGGTAGCGCCATTAGGTTACAAACGCTTAAGCAGACAAAGAAAGTGGCCGTGTATAGAAGAATTGTCTGCAGGTTACTGCCTAGGTTATCGAGTGCGGCTAAGCTTAGTCCCATCAACGCGAGAATCACGTAGATCAACCGCGAAGTAGAGCGGTTGATAAATTCTAGCCTCTGAGTGTTCGAAATTGAAAAAAGATACCCCACGACGAGTGGCGAAAATATAAAGATCATCCCTGTAAACATGCTTTCCTCATTGCATTCACTTCATATTGCATTTACTAGCAATTTAACAGTAACTTAGAAGCCGCTAGTATTGATCACGTCACTTAGCTTTGCATTAAAATCCTGTTTGCTCAAGTTGCTTAATTTATAAAGTACTTCCGCTCCTGTCACGTTTAGTTCTACTTCGTGCTCATCAATGTTCTCATCCTTGTTTCTAAACATCAGTAGGTGGTTAGCTATTCGCGCAATATCAAGGTAAGACACCTCGCGCTCTTCGTGATTATTAATGGTGTTGCTGCACACATCGATAAAGTCGCTGTCGAAACCCCAGCGTCTAAGAACCAACTTACTGGTTGCTGAACATTGGCCTTGGAATATTTGCAGTGCGATGTCGTGATCTAAATAGTTCCCGTTGTCTAGGTAGAGGTGATATTCACTAACCAAACAGAACAAGCCAATGTCTGCAAGTAACCCAACAAGTAGTGATTTTTCATGTTCTAGATAACGGTATTCAGTAGGGGATAGTTCTTTAAATAGGTTAGTGACTAACACCATAGTTGCGGCGAGTTCTTTTGATACAGAAGCGCTCTGAACCAATAGCTCGTTGCACTCTTTATTCAAATTGACGGAATGTTTAAGTTGTTCAATAGCCTGGGCCGTGACAATGTCACGCACTCTCAATATGCCAAGACGCGATACGGCCGTCATAACATCGACACAAGTAATATTGCGTCTGTTGAAGACAACTGAGTTAGCAACTCTGATCACGATTGCTGTCAGCCCTGGGTCTTCAAGTAAGCACTCGGCAACTTCGGCGACGCCTGTTGGTTCAAGAGTACAAAGCTTTTGAATTTTAAGTACAACCTCAGGAATCGGAGGAAGAGTTATTTTTCCCGCTGAGATGGAATGTCCAACAAGTTGGGCAAACTCGGATTCTAGGCCCTTAAGGAGAAGAGCTTTATTTTGTGGTAGCCAGAAAAATGATAAATGATTCATATTAAGAGTAAGAACATGTATGTCGTACCATTTTACAAGCCGCGATGCTGCGAGGCAATACTCATCGAACCACATAAGCTTTGATAACTTGAACGGGGGTATCATTAAGAATTAAATTCTTGGCGTGATTTGATAGTTTAATGTGATGTAAATCATTAAAAGCAAGGATATTCAACTGATTGATGTGAGCTGCGCCCTGACTTATTTTTCTTTTCGAAGTATCATTTATTTCAAAGGTGACAAACGAAACCATAATATTCACCTAAACATTAAATAGATTTAAAATTTTTCGCATAAAAAGCTGCTTGTCTGGCGATCAACCTAATCGGGGTAATTTGATTAAGGATCAACGGATATGACCGAGACAGCATTTATTAATTACGTGAATCAATTTGGTGAACATCAAAAGCGCTCTATGTTTGGAGGTATTGGCCTCTTTCAAAATGACGCTATGTTCGCTTTGTTGAGTGAAGATTGTGTATTCATTCGAGGTGGGAAGTTATTAGATAAAAAGCTGACGGGGCTTGATTGTGAAAAGTATCGTCACGTAAAAAAGCAGACGACAGCGACCGTGAATTACTACGACATCACGGATCTCTTTACGTCTGAGCATCCTGAATTGGATAGTATTATTCGTACTTCAATCGATAATTCAATTCAGCAGCGTAGCTTCAAAAAATCATCTGCTAGCCGTAGATTAAGGGACTTGCCTAACATGCAACTGACGTTAGAACGCATGGTTAAAAAGGCTGGAGTAGATGATGTTTCAATGTTTATGCAGTTGGGTGCATCTGAAGTGTTTAATAAGGTTCGCGAAGCGTACGGAAACGATGTTGACCTAAAATTACTTTGGAAGTTTGCGGGTGCAATTGATGGTATTCACTGGAAACTATTACAAGAGCCACGCAAGCAGCAATTATTAAAGAGCTGCCACTAAAGATATCGCCTGTATATGCATAAGATTACTTTTTATATATAAAAACCGAGGGATTTCCTCGGTTTTTTTGTTTCTATCTAGCCCGTTTTAAAGGCTAAGCCCTTATTAAGAGCTTTCTCGTTTTACTTAAAGCTTGAAACGAGTCGTGAACATTAACTGCTCACCGTAGAAATCATTGATACGAACTTCTGCACCTAGAGAGAATAGTTCTGTAGAGTGGAAACGCACGTAAGCAGAACCGATCCAATCATCTTTATCATCGATAGAAACGTAACCGCCTTTGCCGCCAACTTCTAGTTGTGGGCCAAGCCATTGACGAACACCAACGTTGAATTCCATACCAACATCAGGAGAGCTTTTCGCTGCTGGTTGAACTATACGAGCTAGCATTTCACCCGTTAGATCTGCCCAGTTGTTAATTGGAGCGTGGAAACCAAGACCTACAGCAGAGTCGTAATCGCCTTCAAATTCTGAATCGATACGCGCTACTGCGTGAGCATTCGGGTGGATTGACTTACTGAACGCACCACCAAATGTAATTGGGCTCGCACCGATACGAGCGTCAAAGTAATCGTAGCTAAAGTTGCTCATTACTTGTGCTTGTTCATTTGGTTGTCCATCGACAGCTAGTGCTTGGCTAGAAGCCAATAGCATAGCGGTAGTAAGTAAAATTTTGCGCATAACGACCGTAAACCTTTATTAGTGTTGATCCCTTTGGTTTGATAAAAAATAGCCAAACCATAAACATTGAGACAGTTTAATCTAACTCGCGGAAAAATAACCCATAAAAATGCAATTCATTTGTCATTTAGCTAAAAAACAAGCAAGTAAAGTACTGCTCTGTTACAGAGATCTCATGTTTTAGGGTTATTTAACAAAATCTAGTATCCATTCACTTGTTATCGATAACTATTAGATACACTTAATTTACTCGCTGTTATACAAAATACACTTAGTGTCAAAGATGCATCGCGACTAACTAATCGCTATTCATCATCTAATCACTATTCAGCAAACAACCTCTATTTACCAACCTATCGCTATTCACTGAGCCTAGTTCGCTTGTCTGACATTGATGTCAGTATTCGCTCAGTATCTAAAATGGAAGTCCAGTTTAACAACTGCTTGTCGTTTGCAATGACATAGTCTGTCAGTTGTTGAGTAATCGTGTCTCTAAGTTGATCGCCTTGCCAAGGTTTTGAAATATAAAAATCAAGCGCCGCGTTGTTAATTGCTGTGACGGTATCTTCTAGCCCAGCTTGCCCGGTGAGCAGCAGCTTGCGTGTTGGCTTTGTAGAGTCGTGCTGGTTAAGTTCGATAAGAAAATCGATACCCGTTTTGTCAGGCATGATGTGGTCACACAAGATTAAGGCGAGTTTAATACCTTCCTGTCCCATTTCTTTAATCACTTGCTTAGCTTCATCGACCGATTCGGCTCCTTCAACAATAAAATTGTCTTCAAATGGTGCTAAATCTTGAAGGACACTGTTGAGAACCTCTGGCTCATCATCGACACATAAAATTAGGTACTTATTCATGAGGTGCTCCTTCTTGTTTGAATGGAAGCCACACTTGCATGTGTGTATGGCTGCCTACCTCAGACTCCACCAAAATAAAACCTTGATGAGCCGAAACGATTTGTTGAGAAATGGATAACCCAATCCCTAAACCGAAGTTGCCTTCTTTTTTTGTCGTGAAGTTTGGGTTGAAAATAGTGTTGATGTCTTCTTTGGCGATACCGTGTCCAGTGTCCGATATTTGCACCACAAGAAACGTGTCGTCACCTTTAGTTTTTTGAAACGTGGTGATAGAGACTTTACCTCGCTCTGAAAGAGCATCAAGTGCATTAGAGAGAAGGTTGGTCCACACTTGTTGCAGCGAGAGCGACTGGCACAATAGAGGCGGCAAGTCGGTGTCGTAATGCTTCTCTAGTTGGTGGTGTTTGAGCCTGTTTTCAAAGATCACTAAGGTATCTTCAAGTCCTTCGTGAACATCCGCGTAGTGGCGAACCTCTTCATCTTCTCGGGCATAGCTTTTTAGGCTTTTGACCATATCGGCAATACGTTTGCTGCAAACTTGAATTGAGCGGATAGAGTTTCCAACATAGTGATAATGCTCTAAGTCATTAAGTAGCTCTTTGCCTGCGACAGGGGACTCTTTTAATGTGTTTAGAACCGCCGAGTCTTGGCTTAGGTTTAGTCTCACAGCTTTTTTGGCTAGCGCACGATCATCGATAGTAGAGGTGAGGTGCTTTACGAGTTGTCTTTCTTGAGCCGTTGATAGTGGCTTGGCTAACTTTGAATGCGCCAGCACGTCAGTCCCTTTATTCGATTCTGGGAGTGCCGAGTTCTCGAGTATTTGATCGAGATGTTCAGACAAGGTTTCAATGCTTCGCAAGATCGCTGCAATCGGGTTGTTCAACTCATGTGCAACACCCGCCACGAGTTGGCCGAGCATCGCCATCTTCTCTTTCTCTATCAATTGTTGATGTGCAGATTCCAACGATTCTAGCGTTTGCTGAAGCTGGATCTTATTGTTGATGCTTCTTTGTAATCGTCGGTTAAAGTGACGGAGTAGTAGATTGGTAAACAGCGGCAGCAGAGTGTTGTTTGAATGCATCACTTGAGCAAAGCTATCTTTATCCAGTTTGATGACTTGGGTCTGAGTCAGAGTAATCGCAGTAGAAAACGAAGGCTCACCCGTCACGAATGACATCCCTCCGACAATATTGCCCTTAGAGTGACGCACAACTTCGCGTTGCTGCCCCAGTTCATCTTTTTTATAGAGCGCCGCTTCACCTTCAATAATTAACCAAAGAAAGCGATTATCTTCGCCCTCAACCGTCAGCAGATGCTCTGGTGAATAATCACGAATGGCCTTGGTTTTATCATCTTTTGAAAAGACATCCTGCAGAGCACTGACGACACGCTCAGCAAGGGCATTGTCAGAAAGCTGGTGGTAATCGTGAATGAAACCCGATTGGAAAGAGTGAATCTTTTGTTCAATGTGCGCTCTGAGTAAGCGCTGTTGATCCAATGCATCGCTGTAAGAGAGCAGGTTTTCTGAGTCGTATTGGATGACAAAAGACGTTAGCTCTTTTTGCGCTGATTTGAATAGAACCTGATCTTGAACTGGCTTGGTTAGACAGTGGTTGAGCCTGCCTTCATTTACAGCGGTTAGAATGGATTGAATGTCTGACGAAGCGCTGACTAATATCGTTCTTGCGGTATTACTATGGGGCAGCTGTTCGAGTTCAATCAGAAATTGCACGCCATTAAATTCAGAATGATGATGAGTGATCACCAAGGCTACGGTTTGGTTGTGATCATGAATATCTTCTAATGCGTGATGCGCGTCTTCTATGTTCTCGGCAGTATAAATATCGAATACAGAAGCCAACGGAGCCAACTCCGAACGTATTCTTTCAATGCTAACCGGATTATTGTCCAAACAGATAACAGCGTATTGATTCACAGCTCAACCTTAATAGTAGCGACGTCTCTAGCCTAGCAAGAACCGCCGAATAAGGATGAGAGCTAGCCGTTAATTTATTGAGGCAATCGAAGTATCGAGCAATAGACTGATTTAACTCAATGTTTCTTGTTTGCTACTGATGGGTTAGACTAAAAAAAACAGACACGTGTAGAAAGAGAACTCATGGAACAGTTAAGAAAAATTGGTGCAATTGGCGGCGCAATCTCATTGGCACTTTGTTGGCCACTAGCGGTTGGCCAAATTGGACAAAATGCCATTACCGATGGTGTTGCAAAGCTTAACAATTCAAGCATTCAAGCGGAGATCGTGGAGTACGATAGAGGTTACCTGTCTTCTAACGTAACTACTCGCCTAACTGTGACCGATGAAAACCTGAAAGAACAACTCGCGATTGATGGGCTGCCGAGTGAGTTTGTCATCAATAGTGCGGTTAGCCACGGTTTGGTGAGCCTGAATGCACTGTCGACGTTTGATAATACTGATATTCTGCCTCTAACTCTGACGACTAGCACTGAGCTAAACGGCAACACTGACTTTAACTTCGAGTTAAGCCAGTTCAATCATCAAGGTTCTGATGAGAATGGTACTTCGGTATCAATCACGAAATCGAATCTGTCTGGCCATGCCACTGTTTTAGGGCAAGTTGATTACGAGCTTTCAATCCCTTCAGTTCAAATTGATTTTGAAACCGGTGAAGAGGTAACACTGTCAAACCTAAAAGGTGTAGGTTCAGGTCAACAAGCGAAAGGCTACTGGTTAGGTTCTCAGAATTTTACTATCGATAGCTTCTTGGTTACAGACTCTGCAATGCAGCCTTTCATGACCATTGAAAACTCTAAGTACGATTTTGAATCACATCTAGATGAAGCGACTAAGCGTCTGCGCAGCAACCTTAAGCTGGATATCGCAAACATCGAGACCAGTGAAGGCCAGTTGAACAACCTAAACGTCGATTTCGAAATGTCGAAATTGGATAGCGAATCGTTTGAGAAAATCTTTGAGATTTACCAATCTAATCCAGTAATGACGCAAGAAGACGTTGCCGAGATCATTCCATTTATCGATATCCTGTTTGCTAAAGGCTTCGACCTTTCAATGAACAATATGTCGTTAGATCTAGGTAAGGGTCAATTCGAATCTAAGTGGTTAGTGAGCGTACCGGAAGGAACCGAAAACATCAGCAGTAATCCTTCGATGATTGTACCTGCATTAAAGGGTAACGTTCACTCTAGCTTCTCAAATGAGCTTGTTGAAGAGTACCCATTCATCCGTGAAGGTATTGATGAATTGCTTGTGATGGAAATGATCAAGGAAACAGAAAGTGGTTATGAAATCAGCGCTGACTTAGAAAATGGAAACCTAGTGTTCGAAAATGGACAAGAAATTCCATTAATCGCTCTACTTATGCCGGTTTTTGTTCAATAAACAGAACAGGCTTGAATACTGATAGGGTGATTTAGCAGGTTCAGCTTAAACATTTTATACGGTACAAAACAAAAGAGGTCTTAAGACCTCTTTTGTTGTTTTTATGTTGGGTAAAACATGGTATTACTTGCATAGTTATTATTTAGCAGGAGCAATCATCCCCATGGAACTTACATTAGATAACGTATTCAACTTCAGTGCTGGCCCAGCTGCACTGCCTAAACCGGTAATGAAACAAGCGCAGGCGGACTTTATTGATTGGAATGGTTTAGGGACTTCCGTGATGGAAATCAGCCATCGCAGCAAGGAATTTATTCAAGTTGCTGACGAGTCCGAACAGGACCTACGTGATCTTCTGAACATCCCAGACAACTACAAAGTTCTTTTCTGTCAGGGGGGCGCTCGTGCTCAATTCGCTGCTGTTCCTCTAAACCTTTTAGGTGACGCGACGAAAGCGACATACATTGATGCGGGTTACTGGGCAGAAAGTGCAGTGACTGAAGCGAGCAAATATTGCGAAATCGATGTATTCAACGCCAAGGCGTCAATTGATGGCAAAGCAGCGGTTGTTCCAGCTAAAGATTGGAAAATCGACCCGGAAGCGGCGTATGTACATTTCTGTCCAAATGAGACCATCGATGGTATTGAAATCAGTGAGCTTCCTCAAACGGATAAGCCAATCGTAGCGGATATGTCATCTAACATTCTGTCTCGTAAGATCGATGTGTCTCAGTACGGTGTTATCTACGCTGGCGCTCAAAAGAATATAGGCCCTGCTGGTATTTGCATTGCTATCGTGCGTGATGATCTGCTAGAGCTAGCAAACGACGTATTGCCGAGCATTCTTAACTACAAAGTACTTGCTGAAAAAGACTCAATGTTCAACACACCGCCAACGTATGCTTGGTACCTATCAGGCCTCGTATTCAAGTGGTTGAAAGCTCAAGGTGGTGTTGAAGCGATGGAATTAGTGAACAAAGAGAAAGCTGCGCTGCTTTATAATGCGATTGATAGCTCAGCTTTCTACAGAAACGATGTTCATACAGTAAACCGTTCAAGAATGAACGTGCCATTCCAATTAGCGAAACCAGAGCTAGATGCTAAGTTTTTAGAGTTGGCTGATGCTGCTGGTCTGAAATCACTAAAAGGCCACAGAGCGGTAGGTGGGATGCGAGCATCACTTTACAACGCGATGTCTCTGGAAGGCGTGCAAGTATTAGTCAGCTTCATGAAAGACTTTGAAGAGAAATACGCTTAATTAAGGCGTATTTCACAATAAGAGGAGCGAAAGCTTCTCTTTTTTTACTTGCTGAAAAGGAAGGGTATGAAGAAGTTAGGTACAGTAAACAGTGTTTTGGGCGGTAAGGTTGTTGCTTTTGCTCACGGT
Organism: Vibrio sp. 10N.222.49.A3; assembly: GCF_041475145.1. Taxonomy (NCBI): domain Bacteria; kingdom Pseudomonadati; phylum Pseudomonadota; class Gammaproteobacteria; order Vibrionales; family Vibrionaceae; genus Vibrio; species Vibrio sp. 10N.222.49.A3. Next base: position 28,012 of record NZ_JBFRVM010000115.1, on the reverse strand, counting down.
ACACAGAGTGCTATCAATAAGCAGGTTTTATCTGAGCGCCAATACACCACTGAGCTTGGATTTATTAACGATGAGCAAGGCGACCCTCGCTTTCATGGTGGTATTCAGAAAGCCCTTCATATCTACCCAAGCGAGCACTACTTAATTTGGCAGGAGGAGTTGGGCGACAAAGCAATCTTCCAATCTGAAGGTGCATTTGGTGAGAACATAAGTTCAAGTGGGGTGACTGAAGCTTCCATTTGTTTAAAAGATAAGATTCGAATTGGTTCAACCTTGCTGGAAGTTTCACAAGGTCGTATGCCTTGTTGGAAGCTCAATGTACGATTCGATCAAAATGATATGGCGAAAAGGCTACAAGACACCCTTCGAACTGGCTGGTACTTCCGTGTTTTGGAAGAGGGTGATATCGGCTCCGGCGACGAGATTATCCTGTGTGAAAGACCTTACCCAGAATGGACGTTAAGCCGGGTTATGGGTGCGGTGTTCACGGGTTGTTTGGATAAACAAGAGCTTAGAGAATTGGCGGAGCTGCCTCTAGTGGAATCTTGGGGCACGCTCGTAGAACGTCGACTTCAAACTGGCGAAGTTGAAGATTGGGAAATGAGATTGGTTGGCCCGACAGCCGAGTAGACTTTCTATTCATGCTTAAAAGACAATCATGCGCAAAACAAAACGCTCACTATCTAGAAGATGTGAGCGTTTTTAGTTCTGAGGTGAGCACTTATTAGTCAGTAACTAACAGCGACTAGTTTATCTAGCTATAACCAGAAATCTTTAACAGGCATATCAGGGCTAAAATGGTGCGCAATCTGTGCTTGTAGAAGCTCCGCTGTCGCAATCGCATCAGTTAACGCATGATGCGGAGTATAGTCAGGCAAGTGGTATCTACGACGGCTCTGACCAAGCCTTACTGACGCAGGCTTCTTACCTTTTAGTTTATTCCATAGACCGCCGGCCAGTTTGTTTTGGATTTGAGATTCAATCTCGAGCGTGTCGAGGACTGGAAACTCAATTCCTTCACCTAATCTGACCTTCAACGCGTTATCCAAGAAATCACGCTCGATGCGGCGATAATGAACGACTGGGATATGGCCGCCCATTGATTCTAAGATCTCATCTAATACTTCACTTAAGTCTGGCGCATCAATGATGTCGTTGTGAGTGATGCCATGGATAACAACCGAGTCTTCTTCCAATTTCTGCTTTGGTCTCAGGGTCCAGTGCTTGGCTTGTCTTAGGTAGATTCGATTTAGCGTAAACGGAACTAGACCAATGGTAATGATGCCATCTTTGTTTGGGTTTAAACCCGTTGTCTCAAAGTCGACAGCTAAGAAAGTCACTTCTGATAATGGCGTATCAGGTGCAGGAAGAGGCTGGCTATAAAATTGTTTTAAGCGCTCGTCTCTCGCTCGTTCCAATTTCTGAGCAAACTTAAATGGCCAATCGACTGCAGGTGATCTGAATAGTTTGTTCATAGCGCCTACTTAAACTTATTGCTGGCTTGATAACGAAACTTAAGGAAGTTCTGCGCATTACTTAATATTTGGAATGCATCCTTCAGGTTACGTCGCTCGAAGTCAGAAAGGTTCTCTGGCTCAATGTTGTTATCAGGCTCAATGTTGTTGTCGACATCGTGTGCTTGGTGGCGAATACGAACTAAAGAGATGAATTCCATCGCATCTTTCAAGTCTTGAGCTCGACCTTTTGGCAAAATACCTGCGTCGATAATGTCATCTAAACGTTCGAATGAGTTCTTAGAGCGAGATGCGACTGCTAAAGAGTGAACACGGATTAGATCGGCAAGTGGTGCGGTACCACGACGTTTAAGATTGATCGAGTTGTTATGACGACCATCTTTCTCCATTACGAAATCTTTAAAGAAACCCAGAGGCGGTGTTCGGTTGAGTGCGTTACGAGCAAGACACGCCAAGAAACGGTTGTTCTTACGCGCACGTCTTACAATAAAACTATTTAACTGTTCTGCCCATTTTAAGCGGCCATAAACACCATCTAAATCAAAGAAGATAGAGGCGTTCAGCAGTGCTTTCGGGTTTGGATCATCAATCCAATCAGCGAAGCATTCTTCCCATTGTCGACGTGTCATACGCCAAGTTGGGTTAGTGGCCATGATGTCACCGGTACAGTACACATAGCCACATTGGTCTAAGCCATCACAAATGAAGGTCGACAGCTCTTCAAAGTACTTACCGTGCTTTTTCTCATCGTAGGTATCATCAAGAATAATTGCGTTATCTTGGTCAGTAACGAGCAGCTGCTCATCACGCCCCATTGAGCCGAGCGCGAGGAAACAATAAGGGATCGGCGCTTTACCGAGTTTATCTTCGGCTAGTTCAATAATTCGTTGTTTAAAGCTACGGCCAATTACCGACATTGCGGTACCCACCATGTGGGCGTTGGCGTCTTCGTTAACCAAGCGCACAAAGCTGTCTTTTACTTGCTCAGAAAGGACTTTAAGATCTTCGATGCTTTGCTGTTGGAAGATGCTGCTTACCAATAACAGCGAGTTTTGAGATTCGTAACGTACAATATCGGTCGCTTCAATAATACCAATAGGCTTCTTATCTTTTAGTACTGGTAGGTGATGCACGTTGTAGCGAAGCATGGTCATCATGGCTTCGTAGACATAGGCATTATGATCGAGCGAGATAACCTCTGCTGTCATTACACTTGATACTTCATCCGATGGATCGAGTCCTTCTGCTAAAACTCGGGTACACAGATCACGGTCGGTAATGATGCCAATAACGGGCGTCGAATCGTCTTCATCATCTTCAACAATATCCGGGTCGATGATCAGCAAAGATGAAACATTATCTTGTGCCATCATGGTAGCAGCTTGTTGGATGGTTCGTGTTTTTTCGATCATTGGCGCTTCGCTAGTCAGCAGCGTCTTTACCTTTGACGTGGTTAGATCGTTAGCGTCGTTGCTGTCTGAGTTAGCCTGACGCAGTCGCGCATTATCTTCTACTTCGACAAAGTCAGCGAATGAATCATAGTTGTCGTAGAGTTCTTGGAAAATAGGTTCAGGGATACAGTAGAGTAGGGTGTCTTCTGTTGCTTTTACCGGGAAGCGAACTTTATTGTTGGTGAGTAGCCCCATTTGGCCAAATAAGTGTCCCTCATCCAGCCGGTTATAGAGCTCACCTTTACGACGATAGACTTCTACTTCGCCGCTTCGAACAATGTAAAGGTCGTTAATCTGATCACCAAAGTGAATGATAGGGGTATCTTGGCGGTAATAAGAAATTTCGACGCTACTGGTCACTTTCGCCAACATCTCCTCTGGGAGTTCTGTGAAAGGGGGGTATTGTGCCAGAAAGTTTTGAATCTCTAATAACTCAGCATCCATAATGATCATCCATTGGTTTGTATGATTTCATGGTACAACATTTGATAATATTTTGCCGTCACAAATCAATCTGTGAGCTAAAACCTTTTTAAAGTCTTAGGGATAGACTAATCTTTCAAATAATAGGGTGACAGTTAAAGGATGATAGGAATGCCGAAGTGGAAACTTAGTTTAGTGTCTGCAATTTTTATGTTTTCTTCAAGTTCGTGGGCCGAAACTCACCGTGTGGATATTCTTGATTATGACCATATATACGCCACCGCTCATTCGGGAAGTTTGAATGAAGATGCAGGCAGCAATAACAATGCATCATCCTATGGATTAGGTATTAGCTATGCGATAACGGATGATTGGCTATTGTTGGGTGACTACAGTGCTCGTTTCATTCACCCAGATGAATCAACAACTCGAATGGATACCCTTATGCCGGGCATTGGGTACCGTTACAGTATTAAGCGAGATCTAGATATAGTGGCTTACTACCTGCTTGGTATTACTAAGGGGGAAGTCGAAGATAATGGAACTAACATTACTCGCTCGTCAGACACGGAGTTTATCCAAGGGATAAAAGCCGAACTCAACTATGGCTTTGCGAAACGTTGGATTGCTAACGGTAGTGTGCAAGTGAACCGAAGTGACTTGTTTGATGAAGAAATTTACCACGTGGGTTTACGTTATCTCGTGACCAACAAGTTTGCGATTGGTGGCTCTTATCAACACAGAAATGGCGAAGGTAAGATTCGTAGTGAACGCACTAACGAGCTAGGTGTAGAGTTCTTCCTAGAGTATTAGTTAGCGATATATAGACTAAGCGTCTTAAAAACTGACATATAAAGGAGACAGACACAAAAAAGCCAGCTTAATAGCTGGCTTTTGCATATCTATTGGTCTGCAAGTGCAGGTTTCTTTTTCGATTAAAGAACCGCAGCGATACCTTTACATAGAGGACCCATATTTGACTTCGTCATGCCCGCTACGCTGATACGGCCAGAACCGACAATGTAGATAGCGAATTCGTCTTTCAGGCGAGTTACTTGCTCTTTGCTTAAACCAGAGAAAGAGAACATGCCGTTTTGGCGCTCGATGAATGTGAAGTCTGCATCAACACCTTCAGATTTCAGTGTCGTTACGAATAGCTCGCGCATCTCTTGGATACGGTCACGCATTTCTGCTACTTCTGCTTCCCATTCAGCACGTAGATCAGCATCACCAAGGATGTGAGTAACGACAGCACTGCCGTGCGCTGGTGGGTTAGAGTAGATAGAGCGGATGATGCTCTTAACTTGAGAGAACGCTGTTGTTGCTACGTCTGCAGATTCTGCAACCAGAGTGAATGCACCCACACGCTCGTTGTACAAGCCGAAGTTCTTAGAGAACGAGCTAGCAACAAGAATCTCTTTGTTGTATTGAGCAAAAATGCGCAGGCCAGCTGCATCTTCTTCAACACCTTTAGCAAAACCTTGGTAGGCAAAATCGAATAGAGGAAGCAGTTTCTTCTCAGCAACTAGCTTAGCAAGTACTTCCCACTCTTCAGTTGTTGGGTCGATGCCTGTTGGGTTATGACAGCAGCCGTGAAGAAGAACGATGTCGCCTTCAGAAGCTTTCTCTAGGTCAGCAACCATGCCTGCGAAGTCTTTGTCTTTGGTTTCAGCGTTGTAGTAGCTGTATTGAGCTGTTTCGATACCGGCAGCAGCGAAAACGCCGTTGTGGTTAGCCCAAGTTGGGTTACTGATCCAGATTTTCACGTCACCCAGTTGGCGCTTGATGAATTCACCCGCTACGCGAAGTGCACCTGTACCACCTGGAGCTTGTGCTGTTTTAGCGCGTTGAGACGTTACGATCTCTGCATCTGAACCGAAAAGCAGTTTCTGAACCGCTAGACCGTATTCAGCGGTACCTTCAATCGTTAGGTAAGATTTGGTTTTTTCGTTTTCAAGAAGTGCAGCTTCTGCTTTCTTTACTGTTTTAAGTACTGGCGTTTGACCATCTTCATTTTTGTAGATGCCAACACCAAGGTTAATTTTCTCTTCACGAGAGTCTTTTTTAAATTCTTCAGTAAGGCCGAGAATAGGATCGGCGGGAGCTGCTAACACTTTTTCAAACATAATCTTCATCCATGTCAATTGAGAGGGAGGTAATAATAACTCCGGTATTTATACCTTTCATACAAGGTTGTTACAACTCAAAACCTAGAATTTATTAAAACGATTTATAACCAACAGCTTCGAAAATTTGATTTATGGAATTTTTTGGCATTTCCATTTGAAATGACTGTGCGTCGATGCGGTTTTGTTTAACGTAATTCATTGCTAACAATGTTGTTTTTGTTCATGTTTAGGGCGGTAAACATGAAGGAACTCTTTAGAATGAAGAAAACACTGAGTCTGTTTTTCGTGGCTTTAGCAGTGGTCACTGCTGGGGGCTGTAAAGATAGCAAAAATGAAGGCCATAAACCTATGGTCTATAAGCCAACGAAAGCATCACCGTCAGAGCTTTCTGTTGAAATTATTGTTAATGGAAAAAAGCGTACGTTAGAGCTGAATCGTTACTCTATTCGTGAGCCCGATATGAAAGTATATCTATGGGATCATCGTATTAACGGGAACGCCCCTTCGAGTACTATTAAAACTCCGGACATTCGTGTTTACCGAGGCGTTGATACGAGTGATGAGAATACTCAAGTTATAGCGGCTCTTACCACTAAAAATAAATTATATGTAACGGCTTTTCGTGGTAGCCACCGAGTTTGGTCGATCAAGGATGCAGCGGTAACTGGTGGTAAATCAGCGGGTACTATCCAACCGTTGAAGTCTAGCTTTTCTTCTGTGTCTCGACAAAACAGTATATTAGATGCGGTTCAGAAGTCGATTAAGCCAATAGACAAAAATCCGGATAACCCAGTTTCGGGTCTAGACAATATCTTACCAACAAATATGTCAGACATTAAACTGAGTAAGATAAATGCATTTGTTCAAATTAGTTACCAGACTTTTAAAGAGCAAGCTGACGGTAACTTTGATGATGCTATGGTTTTAGCTGATTACTACATAAACTTAGTGGACTATGTGTATAGTCGTGATGCGTTAATTCGATTCTCTATGCAAGATGTTCTTATTGAAACATGGGGGCATTTAAGGAGTCACTACAATAACTGTATAAAGAGCAGCAGTCACGATAGATGTAAAGACTGGGGTTACCAAAATGAGAATACCTCAATTAAAAACGCAACACGACGTTGGGTGGATGCCCAAAGAAAAACGCGCCATTGGGATGTTCGACATCGCATGATTGATTTGGTAGGCAGTGGGGTTGTTGGTGTGAACTGGGGATCTTATGTTCGCTCGATGGGTCAATTGATTCAAGCGGATGGTGTTGTTTTACACGAAACCTCACACTATTTAGGTACGGGGCACCATACTGGTGGCGAGGAAGAAACCTCACAAGGTGGTGAAGCGCACGTGGGAGATATTGGTTTTGTCGGTTACAAAAACCGTGTAGCCAGACGAGCGATTGTTGGCCCTGCTGATTACCCGTTACCCCCATCGGCTAAAATTGATCACTTTGGTGTGTTGCGTGATACAGCGAAAACATTAGATGTGTTGAAAAATGACTTTGATGCAAATGGTGATTCGATATCGATAAATAAAGTGGACTCGCTTACCGTTCAAGGCGGTCAAGTTAAGATCGTCGGAGATAAACTGGTCTATACCCCACCGAAAGGGTTTGTGGGAGAAGATTCGTTCTTTTATCAAATCACTGACTCAACTAAGCATCATGGAAAACAATTGTATGATCGTGAAGAGGTTCATTTAAGAGTAACAAGCCCTGGTTTGTACGCTAGATTCGGATTTGAAAGCGCGATTGAAGATTTTTGGATTCCTAATGAACAGACCGGACTAGCAAGTCAGCTTCATGTTAGTCGTGATTGGCGTTCAGGGAAGGATGTTTGGGTTGATTACTCACAATCAGTGACTAACGATTCCTATGGAAAGACATTAACGCTGGGCGCTCATGAAGCGGTAAGGTCAATCAAAAGCAAATACGATGTACCTGAGTCGTTTAAATATAATACTCATTACGGTCATGCATTTGATCTCGGTGATGATAGCTTCACGGTTTCATTGAAAGTGAAAGTTGGAACTAGACTTCCTCATGACATTAATTTGGTTAACCGTGGAATGGAGAGAGAAGGCTACCACTTACGACTACTGAAAGATGGAAAACTAAAGTGGTACATGAAGTCTCGTCAATACGCTATGCATAAAGGCGGTACTGATTACCGCATTGTAACAATGATGACGGAGTCACCTTTACCTGCTGATAGCGCATGGCATGCAATTGCTGTGCGAGTTGACCGAACAACGAATCAAGCAAGCTTATGGGTTGATGGGGTTAAACAGTCGCTTGTCGATGAAGCGCAAAATGAGGTTAATCTTCCTAAAGGTTATGCTGGTTTATGGGGCGGAGGTAGCCGAAGAGCGTCAAGTATCAGTCAAGGTTTGACTATCGGGCAAGCATGGTGGGATACGGACGAAGTACACAAGCAGGAGTTACAAAAAAGCCAGAGCCGCTATTTGCGTATCGATAACGTAGAGTTGAGGTCATTTGCACTTACAGATGATCAGATATCAAAATTGACCAACAACAATTATGTGTATCCTTATGCACCGCGTCCATATAATGGTGAAGGCATTGCTTTCTCAGGAAGCAAAACACTGAGCTGGAAATTGTCTAAGTCATCGGCTTACAAGTTAATGATTAGCCGTGATGGAAAGTCTTGGTCTACTGAAAAAATTGGTAATGGTAGTTCGGGTTCACATACTGTCGCGCTCAATGCCTCCGATGAGGCGCTTTATTGGCGTGTCGACGTGAACGGTTCTGTCGGCGAAGTGTGGTCGGTTCGAAATAATCTAGTTAATGGTCGTCAAGAAGTCGCATTCAGTCACTCTGAAATTAGTAACGGTGCCGCAATACCTGATTGTGAAGTCAAATCAGGTGTAACCTGCTTATTTGGTTGGCCAGCAACGCAAAATGGTTATAACGACTTATATGGTAATACTTGGACAATTGACAACGGCGGGACTACTAACTGGGAAGGCCATATATATCTTGGTGGTAAACAAAAAACGTTGAGCTTACAAGTTGATACTCCAACCGGTGAGTGGTCTGGTGTTCGTTTTCGAGCAGCTGCGGCGGGCAAAGGTTGGACCGGTGCGGACGATTACCCTTCAGGTACACTGAAGCTGTATGCAAATGGGAAGGAAGTATGGAAAGCTTATAATATCGGTGATGAGGTTTGGACTAAAGCAGGTACAGAGTGGGCGTCACTCCCCTCTATCGGTACCTATGCAGTAAGTGTACCTCGTAAAGTGAAATCTGATATGTATGGCGTTCACTTTATTGATCTCCCTGCAAATGTCACACAGCTCAAATGGGAATATGAAAGCTCACGCTTAGATAGCAAAGGAATGACCCCCGGAGCCGTTATAGGAGGCGTACAACTAATAAGGTAGTACTTTTCTTTTAAACTTTAATAGCCCAGCGTATTTGTACGCTGGGCTTTTTTATTTACATAGTTAAATCACGCTCCCTTTTGAAAGACAGTCCTTTGATAGGCTGTACGTTGGCGTTGTTTTGTTCAACGTAATTCATTGCTATTACTATGGTTTTTATTCATCTTTAGACTGGTCGATATAAGGGAACCACATAGAATGAATAAAATACTGAGTCTATGTTTTGTGGTACTAGCGGTAGTCATGGCTGGTGGGTGCAAAGATAGCAAAAACGAAGGCCATAAACCTATGGTCTACAACCCTACGAAAGCATCACCCCCAGATCTTTCAGTGGCAATTACGGTTAATGGTAAAAAGCGTACGTTAGAGCTCCATCGTTACTCGATCAGGGAGCCCGATATGAAAGTATATCTTTGGGATCACCGTATTAATGGGAATGCACCATCCAGTACTATTAATACGCCAGCGATTCGTGTTTATCGTGGTGTTGATACCAGTGATGAGAATACGCAAGTTATTGCCGCACTGACCAGTAAAAATAAACTCTATGTGACAGCGTTCCGTGGTAGTCAAAGAGTATGGACAATTGAAAAAGCGGACATCATAAGCGGTCTTTCCGCTAAGAAGCTAACAGCAACAGCTCAAAACTTAGCTTCGGTTACGCCGCAGTCTGCAATTTTAGACAACATGCAAAAAGCAATTAAAACCGTAGATGAGCACCCGAGTGCACCAACATCGGGTTTAGATAACTTAATTGCTAAAGACAAAACGCAAGTTCAGCTGCACAAAGTAAAAGTGGCAGTTCATGTCTCTTACCAAGCGTTTGTTCAAGAAGCGGATAGCAACTTGGATGATGCGATGGTGCTCGTCGACTACTACATTAACTTGGTTGATTATGTTTTGAGTCGAGATGCTTTGTTACGTTTCTCTGTCAATGATGTGTTGATAGAAACTTGGGGCTATCTGGACGACCATTACCAAACTTGTAAAAAAAGCGCTTCTCATGACGCTTGTAAGACTTGGGGGTACCAACACGAGAATGAACCCATTAGAGTCGCTGCTATAAAATGGTGGGATGAACAAAGAAAAACGCGAGGTTGGGACCTTAAACATAGAATGTTGTGGCTGAAAGGTAACTGGATTCTAGGTGTAAACTTCGGAAGTATTGTTCGCTCTCCAGGTGACATCATTGGTGCTGATGGCGTTGTATTGCATGAAACCGCGCACTACTTAGGCACAGGGCATAGTACTTCTGCTGAAGGCCACGGAATTCAAGGTGGTGAAGCGCACGTTGACGATATCAATTTCAATATTTATAAAAATAACCGTCTAAGAAGAAATCTTGTTGGACCTGCGGATTACCCTCTGCCTCCTTCGGCTAAAATTGACCACTTTAGTGTAAAACGTGATAGCACGACGGCATTAGATGTCATGAAAAATGACGTAGATGCTAATGGCGATAAGATTTCTATCCACAACGTTGATAAATACTCGGCACAAGGTGCTGAGCTCAGTATCACAAATGGGAAAGTCACCTATAAAGCACCAAAAGGCTTTATTGGTGAGGATGAGTTCCACTACATCATTACTGATGGCAAGAAACTGTTCGATCGTGACGTTGTTCATGTCAAGGTTACGACTCCAGATCTATATGCTCGTTTCGATTTTGAAGACGCACCTGTTGATGACTTATGGATGGTGAACGCTCAAACAGGATTGGCAGGACAAGTTGCTGTTGTAAAAGAGTCGAGTAAGCAGGAAGTTTCTGAAGTTTGGGTTAACCAAGGTTACGCGAATTCGAAAACACTAAAACTAGGTGCTTACGAGTCAGTAAAATCTAACTTACTAGAGAACGATGTTCAGGAATCTTATAAGTATAAGTTCCACTACGGACATGATTTCGATTTCGGTGAAGACGATTTTACTTTGTCACTCAAAGTGAAACCTAAAGTCAAGCTAGAACATCCAATTGATCTCGTTAGTAAGGGCATTTGGGTTGATGGGTTCCAACTTAAGTTAACGAACGAAGGAACACTAGAGTGGTTCATGATTTCGCGTCAACTTGCTGCTTATGCGGGTGGAAGTGACCTTAGAAAGGTGTCTGTTACAACCAAAGAGGCACTTAACCTCAGTCAATGGAATACTGTCGCAGTGCGTGTTGATCGTACCACTCAAAAAGTTTCTATTTGGGTTAATGGAAAGCAAGCTACGCTAGTTAACAACTACAGTCGCAGTAAAGAAGAAAGCGATGATATGGAGTTGGCTGATGGTTATGCGGGTGTTTGGGGGGCGGGTAGCCGTTTGTCTGCGGGCACAAGCCAAGGGTTGATCATTTCTAAGCCTTGGATGGATGCAGGCAAAGATGCTACAGCTAATATAAAGTCTGAGCAAAAAGCAGGTAATATCTTGGTTGATAATATCGAGATGCGCTCATTTGCTTTGTCTGATGGTGACATGGTGGCACTTGCTAATGATAGCTTAAAGTATGCGTATACACCGCGACCATATAATGGACAATCGTTCCCATTCAAGGGTAACCATAAGTTCACTTGGAAAGTATCTAAATCAAGTGCTTACAAAGTGTATACCAGTACAGATAATAGCACTTGGTTAGAAGTTCAATCAGGTGCTAGTTCTGCTGCTTCAGGTTCGCACACTGTCAATCTAGACCCAGCAAGCGATGTTTTATATTGGCGCATTGATTTTGATGGTAAAACCGGAAAAGTATGGTCTGTTCGTAACTCACTCAAAACGGGTATTCAGAACTTATCTTTCAGTTATGCTGAAGCAAACTCTGGTGCTAATTACCCTCAATGTACAGTCACTAAGAATGGGGATTGTCTGTTTGGTTGGGATGATGGCAATACAACTGACCAATTTAATCATAGTTGGACACAAAACCCTGCCGATATCACTAACTGGGAAGGTCACCTCTACCTTGGTGGTGAAGATAAAAAGCCTGAAGTGTCAGTTACAGCTGAAAGCGGACAAAGCTGGAAGGCCATTCGTTTTAGAGCCGCTGTTATTGGAAAAGGCTGGACTGGTGCTCAAGACGTACCAAAAGGTACGCTTAAATTATTCGCGAATGGCACTGAAGTATGGAAGGCATATAGCGTTGGTGACAATATTATTGATGGCGCGTTAGCAAAATCAGGGAATCAGTGGTCTAGCTTACCTTCTATCGGTTCTTCTTCAGTCAGTGTACCTAGAGGCACTAAGGTAGGCCGCTACGGTATTCACCAAGTTGATTTACCAGACGATACCACGACCCTAAAATGGGTATATGAAGTAGAAAATCTGGATAGCAAAGGGAAGAACCCAGGTGTAGCTCTTGGTGGTGTACAACTACTAAGATAGTGTTTCTTCTAAACTAAAAAAACCAGCATATAT
>NZ_JBFRVM010000115.1:2528-14988 GCF_041475145.1 Vibrio sp. 10N.222.49.A3 | reverse complement strand
ATATATGCTGGTTTTTTTATAGAATCTTATTCAGTCACTATTCCTGTTTCGTTTAACTTAATACTCGAATGAAGCTGACTCAAAAAATCACTCTGCGGCCTAACCTATATAACTATTGTAGCCTGTATAACACCCCATAACTTACTGTAACCTGTATAGTCGGAGCCTGTATAGTTAGTGGTTTTCGAAAAGACTAAGCAGGTTGAGCAACAAAGCTTTCTCGTTCAAGTTCACTTTGCATGTTTTTTCCATCCTTGTAGGTCGCGGCAATTGAAACGAACTCTTGTTCGACGGCCAGAAAAGCTTGGACAATTTGCGGGTCAAAATGGGTCCCATTGCCCTCCAAGATAATCTGTTTCGCTTGCTCATGAGTAAAGGCTGGCTTGTAGACTCGCTTCGATATTAATGCGTCATAAACATCGGCCAATGCCATTAAGCGGCCGGATAGAGGAATATCTTCCCCAGACAGTTGGTTGGGATAACCGCTGCCATTCCATTTCTCGTGGTGAGTGAGAGAAATCTCTTTCGCGACTCTTAAGAAAGAACTGCTTCCTAATTGCTTTTCTGCAATAGATAACGCTTCGGCGCCAATAGCAGGGTGACCTTTCATTATCTCAAACTCTTCATCCGTCAGTTTGCCCGGTTTTAGCAGCACACTGTCAGGTACTCCAACCTTACCTACATCATGCAGTGGGGCAGATTTATAAAGCAGCTCGATATAGTTGGGTGTTAATAAGATCGCGTGAGCTTCAGATTTGCTGAGCTCCAGTGCGAGTACCTTTACGTATTCTTGAGTTCGTAAAATATGGGCGCCAGTTTCATTGTCTCGAGATTCAGCTAGTGCAGATAAGCTAACAATCGCGACGTCACGTGTGGTTTTTACTTCGTCTTGAGCGTTTTCGAGGCTATCAAGCATGGTATTGGTCATAGATGCTATTGACCCAAGCTCGTTGTAGCTGAATATAGGTAAGCGAACGCCTGGCTCACCATTAGTTACTTTACTTAATGCGTGCTCTTGGCTTAGAAGAATACGTCTAATCAGCTGGCTCCATAGAGTCATGATGGTTATCGCGTATCCACCTAGTACAACCGCCAAATAAATGAACTCTTTGATCACGCTGATCTTGCCCGTACCATCTAGCAAACGGCTGGGGTTGTGTTCTAGCCAGAAGATGTCTTTGACGGCCACCATAGTCAGCATGGTGGTCAGTGTTACCAGAAGCACGATGACCAAACCAATCATTTGTTTAACCAGTGAACTTCTTTCACCTATCAGGTGGAAGTCAAATTGCCCAGTCATCTCCATTTCATCTATTTGGCTAAGCTTCGCTTTCAATTGAAGAATGGTTCCGGTAAAGAAACCGAATAGACTCATACCAAACAGAACTTTCAAGTTACTGTCTATCGTGAATTCGTAGCTTAGGTTGTAGTAGAGCGCGAAAGGAATACTCGCGGCAAAGAACAACATAGTATCGAGTTGTGCAAATCGACCTTGTTTGACTAAGGTGTGTTGCGATAGCAAATAATGACGCGCTAGCCACAATAAGATAAAGACACTACTGACTTGGGTGAAAATTTCTAACGTCGTTAAGCTTTCGAGCATCGGGCATACCCGACTGCCGTAGGTGCCAAATAGCACGCCAGCGATGACGTATAATTGAGTCGTTAGCGATTGATTGTAATTTGAAGTATCCATCGATAAGCCTTTGTTCATTTTCATCTTAAGGTCTCGCAACTATTCCTAAGTTTACGAATACGTATTTTGTGTATTAATTCACGAGGCTGGTAGGTATGTATGGCTAGTATAGCGAGTGTGAATAAGGTCGGGGATTCTATCGATAGCTTTTGTTGAATGATACAAAAAATTGGTTTGTGTTAGATAATTGTTAGCTAGATGGGTGTTATTACGGCAGTTTTTATGAAGGCACTTGAATAGTCCCGGTTGAAATACGAGACTATTCAGTCGATATATTTGAGTAAAGTCGAGAGTGATTGACGACTACTTACCTCTAATCAAATTACTTTTTCAGATTGATTTCAGATTCAATTGAGTTGGTTTCAATGTCTGGGTGAGATGCTAGTTTGTCTGATGCCCATTGGTTTAGGTGTTTCAGAATAGCAGACACCGCGTGTTTCTCAGTTGGTGCTTGATCTTGATCGACGTCGATCTCCTGCTTTGGATGTGAGCCTGTTGCATCTTCAGCGATATGGAGCCAGTCTGGGTGCCAGTAATATGGCTGGCCACTCGGTGTTGTCCAACTATGAACACCGTTTGACTCTCCTTTATAACTTAACTGGTCTGCTTCTATTTTTTTCATTTTTATCTCGCATGTTTTTTGGATTACATCAAATTATAGAGGCGTAGAACGAACTTGGCTCTCGCCTTGGTTACAAACTTAGCAAAGCATACAAAGTTATCTGTGAACCAATTCACACTATTATAGAAATTAGGCTCAATCATATGGATAGCAGCAATAGTTGTTAACGTTAGTGATAAAATCTCAGGCTTATTAGAATTTCTCTAGGTAGTACAATTAGATGGCGCGTTATGAAGAGCTTGCAAAGGATATTCGAACTCAGATAGCGAACAACACGTGGCGTTCAGGAGAAAAGATCCCTTCCGTCCGCATGAGTTGTCGCAATTACAGCGTCAGCAATAGTACTGTCTTACAAGCCTACCAATTGTTAGAAAGCGAAGGGTGGATCATCGCTAAGCCTCAGTCGGGCTACTTTGTTGCACCACGTGTGGACGGCGTTGATTATGAACTGCCGTTAGTACACAAAAAGAAAGCCATTAATGATCGCTTATTCGACTTTTTGAAATCGAGTTCAGCTGAGGGGATTATTCCTTTTGGATCAGCATTCCCAGATCCTGACCTTTTTCCTTTGCCTACCTTGACTAGAAACCTCGCCAGTGCGGGAAGGAAGATGACAGGTGCTAGTGTGATCAATAATCTGCCACCGGGCAGTGAGTCCCTAAGAAGACAAATCGCTCAACGTTACCTGCAGCAAGGTATTACGGTTAACCATCAAGATATCGTGATCACCTCTGGCGCAATGGAAGCGCTTAACTTAAGCCTGCAAACGGTTACTAAATCGGGTGATAATGTTGTGATTGAATCTCCAGCATTCTATGGCGCGTTACAGGCGGTAGAGAGGCTAGGCCTAATCCCTATTGAGGTGGATGTTTGCCCAGTTGGTGGATTGAATATTGAACAGTTTGAAAGTGCATTAAAAAGCCAACAGGTAAAAGCGTGTTGGCTGATGACGACGTTTCAAAACCCGACTGGAACAAGTTTGTCTGAAGATGCGAAGCGCCGAGTGGTTGAGGTTGCTGAACAATACAAGACTTATATTATCGAAGATGATGTTTACGGCGACCTATATTTCGAAGGGCATAAACCTAAACCGCTAAAAGCATTTGATAAAACAGACTCAGTGTTGCTATGCGGCTCTTACTCTAAGAGTTTATGTCCTGGCTATCGTGTTGGTTGGGTGGTGAGTTCGCGTTTTAATGATGCGATTCAAAAACTTCAGCTTCTTTCTACGCTGTCGAGTAGTGCTCCTGTGCAGCTTGGCGTCGCGCACTTCTTGACACACGAAAGCTACGACAATCACCTTCGTAAATTGCGTAAAAATCTTCTAATGAGAAAAAAGCGATTTATAGAGGTCATTAAGCAATATTTCCCACATTCCATCGAGATAGAAGACCCTGCTGGTGGTTACTTCGTGTGGGTACGGTTCTCTCCTCACTTCGATAGCCAACAATTCCATCAGTTCGCGATTGCTCAAGGCATTAGCGTCGCCTCTGGAGACCTCTTTAGCGAGTTGGGCAGAGTAGACAACGCGATTAGATTGAACTTCTCTTATGAACTCACAGCAGAGAAAGAGCAAGCGCTGCTCTTACTTGGTAAGCTTGCGCGTCAACTTACGCACTCGTAAAACCGTAAGTCACTCATAAAAAAGACAATGATTCCAACTGTACGGACTGATACCGATGCAACTGTACGCCTTCTTGACCAACGAGTTGTGATTCAATATCGATAGACCAAATATTGGAGATACCGTTATGTTGAAAATGACTATGGGTAACGAAGTTAAGTTGATTATCGTTGCTATTGTGTGTGCACTTCTGTTAATCCTCGGCCACGTACTACTGGCAAAAGCATTCGCTGATATGGCATGGGCAGAATACACGACTGCCGCCATCCCATTCGTTATGATGGCAATCTGCGGTCTCGCGATAAAATACGCTATCGACCAAGATGTCGACTAAGTTTTTGAGTACACAAAAATGATCTTTCAGAGCCCCTCCATGATTTGGTGGGGCTTTTTCGTTGTATACATGAAACGGAATTGCGTAGGCATCGTTGTTATCGTCGTGAAATAAAAATCCTTGATGAAATACAATTACTATACACACCTGTTTCAAGCACATAAAACTTGTTTTTGAAAGTGAATGCATTTGAACAGAAAGGCGATCAGTGAATAAAAAAGAAGCCCTACTTATGCTAAGTAGGGCTTCTTTAAGTATTGTGTAAAATTACTTAGTAATTAGCGTACTTTGCTTAGCATTGAATTCAAAGTTCGAAGTCTTGGTTACCGATTTGGTTACGGTCGGAGCTACGCTACCTAGCATATCTCTCTTTGTCGTTCTTTCGTAATTGACAAGTTGAACTTGGTCACCTTTGAGAGTGCTCTCTAAGCAGTTAGCAACAGTGACCAGTTTCCCTGATGCGACTTTGAACTTGATTTTTTTACAGTAGTTAATTGTGTTGACTGATGGGTCTTTAACTAGGGTAAATTGTTCATCTGCAATCTCAACTTGGATCGCGCTTTTGTTCAATTCAACCTGAACAGATGTGTGTGATGTTTCAATGCCATAATTTTCGATCATCAAACCCGTTTCAATTAAGGGCTTAGGAGCGACACGGTACTTATCATCGGACCTATATGCTGTATTTATTGTGTCCGTTTTTGAGTTATAGACAGTCGTCGGCTGAGTTGATGTAGCTTTGAATACATACGATTTGGTAACAGGATCTAGTTTACCATTACCCTTTAAGTAGGTTATTAACTCATCTCGGTTTGATACATTAAATTGCTTGAATAATAGTGAAGAGACATGATCAAGTGCATATACACTTTTTCTCACGTGGTTTTCTACCGCTACAGCTTTCAGGCTATCGCTCACAACGTCCAGCAGGTTGTTGTTCAAAAGGCTGTTTTTAGGAGTGTAATTTGCTCGTAGGTCTTTTGTAACACCCGTCATTACAGACGCCAAACCATACGTAGATACTTCAGCAGGAGTCATATAATGCATTCCTTGAGCCGGAGCAGCTTTCAGTGTAAACCAGTAGAAGCCGCTCGGATCTGGTAATCCCATCTTTTTATAATAATCAATGTAGGGTTTATGCTCACTATGACCAACAGGCAATGAAGCCCCTTGTAAAGACCCTTGTGCCCATGAGTGAACGCCTAATCGAGCACCTGGTTCAATCGTTCTTTTCACACCCGCAGCGAAAAGGTCAGTTCCCCCCGAAGCGACATGTCCAATAGAGCTAATGTACGTGTCTAATTTTTTCGCTCTTACTTTGTACGCTAGTTGAATGTTGGCATCATCATTCATAGAGCCACCCATATCGATGAAGTTCAGCGTTTTTGTATTCGGGTGAGCTTTGATCATATCGTCAAATGCTTTGGGACTACCACTACATGCAACGCCATTGACACTCGCTATTGTACCCTTAATCTTGAAGGTTAAGGCTGTATCCCCTTGTAAGGGTTGCGAACATTTAGAGATAAATACCACTGGCTTTTGCGTTGGCTTAACTGTTGGTTTTTTCGCGGGAGTCGATGAGCCTCCTCCGCCACATCCGGTTAAAGTGATTAGTAGAGCTGCAGATAAAATGCTTGTTTTCATTGGGGTCCCTAAAAATTTATATTCACAAATTAATTAGTAAGAAGAATAATTTATACAGGACATCAATACTGTATGACTTTGTCAGGTGTTCATTACATAAAATTACAGTGCTTAACTATATGATTTTGATTTGTTGATTTGTTGATTTGTTATCTTCACGTCTAACCGCTTTTGAATCGAGAATACGCAGGAGAATTTGTGGGTGGGGAAGGGAGGTTGTGGGTAACAGAAATAATCTCGGGGAATAAAAAAACCTCCGTACATACGGAGGTTTTTATCTATTTAATTAATTATCTATCTATACTGACTTCTCTGAAAGAAGAAAGCTGAGATTAGAAGTTAGCAGAGCGTGGTGTACGTGGGAACGGGATAACGTCACGAACGTTGCCCATACCTGTTACGTAAGACACTAGACGCTCAAAGCCAAGACCGAAGCCAGCGTGAGGCACTGTGCCGTATTTACGTAGGTCGCGGTACCAGCTCATGTGCTCAGGGTCGATACCCATACCAATCATGCGCTCGTCTAGAATGTCTAGACGCTCTTCACGTTGTGCACCACCGATGATTTCACCGATGCCTGGTGCAAGTACGTCCATTGCTGCAACTGTTTTGCCGTCGTCGTTTAAGCGCATGTAGAAAGCTTTGATGTCTTTCGGGTAGTTCTTAACGATAACAGGTGCTTTGAAGTGCTCTTCAGCTAGGTAACGCTCATGCTCAGAAGACATGTCGATGCCCCACTCAACGTCGAATTCAAATTTCTTACCAGAATCTAGTAGGATTTGGATTGCGTCAGTGTAGTCAACTTGTGCGAAATCAGCGTCTACGAATTGCTCTAGACGAGTGATTGCTTCTTTGTCGATGCGAGAAGCGAAGAACTCAAGGTCGTCGCGGCGTTCTTCAAGAACAGCAGCGAAAACGTACTTAAGCATGTCTTCAGCCAGTTTCGCTACATCGTCAAGGTCTGCAAACGCAACTTCAGGCTCAACCATCCAGAATTCAGCTAGGTGGCGGCTTGTGTTTGAGTTTTCAGCACGGAACGTAGGACCGAACGTGTAAACCTTGCTTAGTGCACAAGCGTAAGCTTCAGCATTAAGTTGGCCAGATACTGTTAGGAAAGTTTCTTTACCGAAGAAATCTTCGTTGAAGTCAACTTTGCCTTCGTCAGTGCGAGGCAGGTTTTCCATGTCTAGCGTCGATACGCGGAACATTTCACCAGCGCCTTCTGCATCAGATGCAGTGATAAGCGGAGCTGAAGTCCAGAAGAAACCTTGCTCGTGGTAGAAACGGTGAATCGCTTGAGATAAACAGTTACGTACACGTGCTACTGCGCCGATCACGTTCGTACGTGGGCGTAGGTGAGCAACTTCACGAAGGTATTCAATAGAGTGACGTGTCTTAGCCATTGGGTAAGTGTCAGCGTCTTCAACCCAGCCTACAACTTTAACGTCAGTTGCTGCTAGTTCGAAGTCTTGACCTTTCGCAGGAGACTCAACAATCTTACCTGTTACTTCAACAGAGCAGCCAGTTGTTAGCTTTAATACTTCGTCTTCGTAATTATTAAGATTATTAGGAACCACGGCCTGAATCGGGTCGAAACAAGAGCCGTCATAAATGGCAAGGAAAGAGATTCCAGCTTTGGAATCACGACGTGAACGGATCCAGCCGCGAACAGTTACTTCACTGTCTACCGCTAGCTTGCCGCCAAGTACGTCTGTTACAGGCGCGTAAGTCATGTTGATTTCATTCTCCATTGAGGGACAAATTCAACTCAAAGTCTCTAGCATTGAGGCAAATGAACATATATTTGCACAATAATTAGCCGAAACATTGAGTTGTATAAACTTTTTAAATCGATTGAACATATTACCTGTCATACCGACAGCTTCAACCTTTATTCTTGCTTGGTGAAAGAAATATTGTGTCTACTGACGATAAATAGGTTTGAGGGTGTGTTTTTTGTTCGATTTTTCCTTGTGATTGTTGATTTTAGAGAACTAGGGGAGTGGACTAGTGCGAATGGTTAAGGATTTTCATTACTTGTTGATCTGCTGTAATTAGAGTAGTTCAAACGACGGGACTGAAGGGCATAAACAGTTTTGGTTTGTTCAGAAATCGTTAATATTCGAAACCTTTGTTTGCAATATTGGTCGTGTGATTAAAGTGGCACTCACTCTATATTGTCGGCCATTCTGACCTGTGTAGGACAAACGCGATAAAAAAAAGCACAGGTGTTGATTTCGTTCTACTAAACAATCACCCACTAAAGGAGTTTAATATTCACGTGTTAATTACGCCGCCTTAACCCCTGCATTCTCTCTACACCCGCACTTTTCGAGCGCTCGCTCATTCAAGAAAAACAGTCGATCAAATTATGTCTGAACAAGGTAGGACTGGCTGTACAAGTAAAAGAGAATTACATGCTTAATTATTTAAAAAAACACTGGTTATCAAACGTTAAAGGAGATTCATTATCTGGGATTGTGGTTGCACTCGCATTAATCCCTGAAGCCATCGCATTTTCAATTATCGCAGGCGTCGACCCTAAAGTAGGGCTTTATGCTTCTTTCTGTATCTGTGTTGTAACCGCTTTGGTTGGCAGTCGTCCGGGGATGATCTCTGGGGCAACGGGCGCAATGGCGCTGTTGATGGTTACCTTAGTGAGAGAACACGGGCTAGAGTATCTACTCGCAGCTTCATTTCTTGCTGGCGTCATTCAAATCGCGGCTGGATACCTCAAGCTTGGTAATCTGATGAATTTCGTTTCCAAATCGGTGATTACTGGGTTTGTTAACGCGCTCGCTATTCTTATATTTATGGCTCAGCTCCCTGAGTTGATCAACGTCCCTTCGAGCGTTTACGTGTTAGTCGCTTTGGGTTTGGCGATCATTTATCTGCTTCCTTATTTTCCCAAGTTTGGTCGTGCGATACCTTCTCCATTAGTCGCGATTGTTGCCCTGACTATTATCAGTTTGTTATTTGGTTTAGATGTCAGAACGATTGGCGATATGGGCAAGCTTCCGGATTCACTGCCTGTATTCTTGATCCCTAATATTCCATTCACGTTTGATACGCTTGCAACCATCCTGCCATATTCTATCGCTCTATCTCTGGTTGGCTTACTGGAATCATTGATGACGGTGACCGATACTGAAAGTAATAAGAACAATGAATGCAAAGGGCAGGGTGTAGCAAACATCGCTGCCTCACTATTTGGTGGTATGGCGGGGTGTGCGATGATCGGTCAGTCGATCATTAACATCAAATCAGGCGGCTTAACCCGATTATCCAGTATGATCGCTGGGGTTGTTTTGTTGCTAATGGTGGTGTTTGTTTCTGATTGGTTGAAGCTGATACCGATGGCGGCTTTAGTGTCTGTGATGATCATGGTTTCAATCGGCACGTTTTCATGGCGTTCTGTTGTTGAACTTAAAGATCACACGCTCCCTACTAATGTGACGATGCTAGCGACCGTAGCGGTGGTGGTGTTTACGCACAATCTCGCGATAGGTGTTGCAGTTGGCGTGGTGTTGTCAGCTTTGTTTTATGCGCATGCCAGCAAGTCGATGGTCTTTATATCTGATGAAGTGGTGACTAACGAACTGCACACCACCCATCGAGTAAAAGGCCATGTCTTTTTTGCTTCTTCAGATGCGTTTGTCGATCTATTTGACTATGACAAGGCCACGTCTTTAGTGACGATCGATATATCGGATGCATCGTTCCTAGATAACACGTCGGTTGAGGCGCTTGATAAGGTCGTGTTTAAGTTCCGAAAAAAGGGTGCTTATGTAGAGGTCGCAGGAATGGATACCGTGAGTGCGAATCTGATATTCAAACACGCGATGTACCACAAGCATAAAGACTTAACCGCGGTTTCCATTACGCACTAATCATGGTTTAAGGTAGTTTAAAAGTTTAAAAGTTTAAAAGCCTGAACTAGACATTGTTATGAAGATAAAGCGCTCATCTTTGAGCGCTTTTTTGTTGATGTCGCTAGGGGAGTTCTAACGGCCTATGACTGACCTTTATCGTTGGTATTTGAGTTCGATAAGGTGAATTGGTTGATAAGAGATTCAAGGTGATCTGATAGCTCTTCTAAATCATTACTGATTCCACGAGTCTCAGCTGCAGACTGCGATGTGTTGTCGGCGTGAGAAGTGATGGTTTCAACTTTTTGTTGCACATCTTGGGTTGCTTGTGTGGTGGATTGCGTCTGTTGCTGAATATTTTGTGCATGAGCTAACACTTGTTTCATTTCTTCAACGACACCGTTCATTTCAACGGACAGTGCGTCGATATCTGTCGAGCTTTGATGTGCTTGTTCGCAAACGCGGTCAGCAGAATTCAGCGATTCTTCACTGCCTTGTTGGAACTGCTGAATGATAGACTCAATACTGCCAGTAGCCTCTGCCGTTCGTGATGCAAGATTACGAACTTCATCTGCCACTACCGCAAAGCCGCGACCTTGTTCTCCCGCTCGAGCCGCTTCAATCGCTGCATTCAAGGCTAGAAGGTTGGTTTGGTCGGCAATGCCACGAATCACACTCAATATTGAAGAGACTTCTCCAGTTTGCTCATTAAGTGTTTGTATCTTGTGTTTCACTTCTTCGATACTGCTCACTAGATTCTTAATCTCACTACTTGCATCATGTGCTTGGTTAGCACTCTTACAAGCCACATCTGAGGTGTGATTGATGAGTTCTGACGCGGTTAAAGTGGCTTGTTCTACATTGACCTGTTGTGCTTGTATTCCTTCGACATTGTTTTGCACTTCTGTGGTTTCGTTTTGTTGATCGCTGGCGGCTTGCTCGGTAATTTGAGCAACGCTAGTCAGTTGATTGGCTGACGCATTCAGTTTGTGCGAAGTATCTTGTACCTTTTCTAAGCTGTTAGAAACGGTTCCCATGAACGAGTTGATGGCGTTAGCCAGCGTGCCAATCTCATCTTTACTTTGTTCGGGCAAACGAGTGGACAGGTTTTTATCGCTGCTTACTTGGGTCATAAACCGCGAAGTCTGTTGAAGAGGGCGAACGATAATCTTACGAATTAATCCCATCGTAAGAACAAACCCGGCGAAGGAGATAACCGCCATAATGCCTATAGCAGCCATGGTTTGAGTGTTGATCAGCGCGTTAACGTGGCTGAGGTTATATTCTAGGCGAATCGCGCCTAATACTTCACCTTCTGGTGCCATATGACATGCCACACAATTGGTGCCGCGATAGTTCTCGCTCGACTTCATTGGCAGAGCAATAACCAAGCCTTTACCCCAATCGGCAGAAAAGGGTTCGATAACAGTTTCGCCTGCTAGCGCTCGTTTATCGATATCATCAATAGGTGTTTGGTTGTCATTGCCAGGTCCGTACAATTTGCTCACTGCATCGGCGCGCAGTACACGAACATTTTCAATGCCTTCTTGCGCTAACGCTTTCTGACGAAGGGTCTCTTTTTGTGCCATGGTGCCAGTCAGCATCATCATATTAAGGCTATCGAAATAGTTGCTTGCCTTATCGTGAAGCTGCTCACTTAACACCGAGTTTACAAGTTGCTTTTGCTGCGAATATTGAAAGTAAGTCGATATTGCAAGCAAGAAAGTGAACACAATGGCGAGGGCTACTAGGATTTTAAAGGTGATTGTTGAGCGCATAAGGTGTTTGTTTTTATTAAGTATAATGACATGCATACTTTACGTGTAAGCGGCTCTACCACCTATGGGGTATAACCGATTGTGTGACCATACTCCGGTTGTGGTTATGTTTCTGTGATGTAGTGGGTTTGTTTCTCGTTGGGCGAGAAGGTTAAGCGTATGGTGATTTTCAAGCCATCTTTATATGTGTTTTATTGTGACTCAAGTGAGTGGCTAGCAACAAGATCCACCCTTGCCGCTAATAAGGCCGTACAGTGGTGATAGAACTTGTAGTGTGCATTGGTTTTACGTAATATTACGTGTCATTTTTTAGCCTGAGAAACACAATGAGAACTGAGTTATACAAAGAGTTTATGTTTGAAGCAGCCCACCATCTTCCACACGTGCCAGAAGGGCATAAGTGCGGTCGTTTGCATGGTCACTCTTTTCTTGTTCGTTTGTACGTAGAAGGCGAAGTTGACCCGCATACAGGTTGGGTAATCGACTTTTCTGAAATTAAAGCTGTATTCAAACCAATTTACGACCGTTTAGACCACTACTACCTAAACGACATTGAAGGTTTAGAAAACCCGACAAGTGAAGTATTGGCTAAGTGGATCTGGAATGAACTTAAACCAAGCTTGCCACTTTTGAGCAAGGTTGAGATTAAAGAAACATGTACAGCGGGTTGTATCTACCGCGGTGAATAAGGTTTCGATGCTGTAGATTTCAAAGATACAGCTATCAAAGTTACAGCTATCAAGGCAACAGTCTTCAATACTATAGCTTTCAAGGTTATAGCCTTAAAAGCTATAATCGAACGAAAGGCGCTTACAAGAGCGCCTTTTTTGTAGCTGTCATATATGTTTGGGTGCTCTTTATACAAGCTTTGTTGTTAATGGGGGGGGGGG